>JASFVA010000008.1:0-17239 GCA_050050055.1 Nitrospirota bacterium | reverse complement strand
ACCAGGTTTATCAGGACCGTCCTCCTGCCCGCCAGCAGCCTCTTTACGAAGGGGACGTTGTACTCTCCCGTCTCCTCGTCAAGGAGGTGGGTGGGGGCGGCGTGGGCCTCGCCCTTTTTGAGGGCCATGAGGCCGCCCATGGAGCCCACGTGGGCCGAGGAGAGGGAGTACTTCGGGTGGCGCTTCTTAAGGGAGTTCGCCAGGAGGTCTATGGCGTTGTCGTGGCTTCCTATCATGACCAGGGTGTTTTCGATGTCCCGCGGGTCGCGGAGTAGCTCCACCTCCACCTCCGAGCCCCCGGCCAGGCCCTCGCTCATGGGGGGCACCCTGAGTATGCCGTCGGCCCTGACGAGGGAGAGCATCAGGCCCGCGCCCCTTCCGAGGGGGGTGGCCACGAGGTTTTCGCCGACCCGCCCGAGCTTTACCCTCAGGAACTCTTCCTGCCCCAGCGAGGAGGCCACGTTGCGGGAAAGCCTGGCCCGCATGGTGCTCGGCCCCCTGGGCTCGAGCCCCTGGAGCCCCATTATGAGGGGCCTGGCGAAAAGGCCGAAGGCGAGGTAGGCCGACACCGGGAACCCCGGCGTGCCCACCACGGGCTTGCCCCTGACAATGCCCAGGACCGTGGGCTTTCCCGGCTTTATCGCCACGCCGTGGACCAGAACCTCGCCGAGCTCTCCGATAACCCTGGCCGTGTAGTCCTCGGAGCCCGCCGAGGCCCCGGCGTTCACCACTACGAGGTCGGCCCTGGAATGGGCCTCCAGGACCGCCTCTCTGAGCTTGTCCACGTCGTCAGGGACGATGTCCATCCTCAGGGGCTCGGCCCCCCACTCGCGGGCAAGCCCCGAGAGGAGGCGGGAGTTGAACTCGATTATGTCGCCGGGCTTCAGGGGGGTCCCCGGCTCCACGATCTCGGACCCCGTGGGTATCACCGCCACGACCGGCCTGCGCCTCACCCTTATCTCGGTGTGCCCCCCGGCGAGCATGGCCCCGATGTCCACGGCCCTGACGGCGTGGTTTTCGGGAACTATGAGCTCCGTCTGAACGATGTCCTCGCCCACGGTGCGGACGTTCTTCCAGGGGGTCACGGGCGCGATTATCTCTATGATGCCCCCGTCCTCGTTTACGTCCTCTATCATTATCACGGCGTTGAATCCCTCGGGGACGGGGTCTCCGGTGTCCACGTAGACCGCCTCATCGCCAATCCTGAGGCGCCTGGGGGACGTCTCGGAGGCCCCGAAGGTGTCGGCGAACCTCACGGCGTAGCCGTCCATGGCGGAGGAATGGTAGAAGGGCGAGGATATCCTCGCCGCCACGGGGGCCGCGGTTATGCGTCCCAGGGATTCGGGGACGGGGACAGTCTCCGCTTCGAGGGGAGGGGCCTGTGAGCGCCCGAGCCAAAGGGCGAGGGCCTCCCCGAGGGGCTTAGTCTCCAGGTACACGTCCCTGTCCACGATTGCGTATAGGGTATCACAAATTCTCCCGCCGGGGCATTATGGTAAAATTACAGCCATGGCGAAAGTAACCGTAAACGACCTCCTGAAGAAGAAATCCGAGGGCAGGAAGATTGCAATGCTAACGGCCTACGACTTCCCCTTCGCCCGCATTGCGGACGAGGCGGGGGTGGACGCGATACTCGTGGGCGACTCCCTCGCCATGGTGGTCCAGGGCCTCGAAAACACCCTCCCCGTCACCATGGACGAGATGATATACCACACCCGCATGGTCTCGCGCGCCGCCGAGAGGGCCATGGTGATAGGCGACATGCCCTTTCTGAGCTACCAGGTGGGCGTCCGGGAGGCGGTGAGAAACGCCGGCCGGTTCCTCAAGGAGGCCGGGGCCCACGCCGTGAAGGCGGAGGGCGGCTCGGAGGTCGTGGAGCACATAAGGGCCATGACCGCCTCGGAGATCCCCGTGGTGGGACATATTGGCCTCACCCCCCAGGCCATCCACAGGATGGGGGGCTACAAGGTGCAGGGCAGGACCGGCGAGGCCGCGGCGAGGCTGAAGGAGGACGCCCTGGCGGTCCAGGAGGCCGGGGCCGTGGCCCTTATCCTCGAGGCCATTCCGGCGGACCTGGCCCGGAGCATCACCGGAGAGCTCTCCATCCCCACCGTCGGCATAGGCGCCGGGCCCCACTGCGACGGCCAGGTGCTCGTCATCCACGACGTCCTGGGCCTCTTCGAGAGGTTCGTCCCCAAGTTCGTCAAGCGCTACGCAAACCTTAAGGACGAGGCCCTGAAGGCCCTCCAGGCCTACATCGGCGACGTGGAAAGCGGCGCGTTCCCCTCGGAGGAGCAGAGTTTCAAGTAGCCCTGGAGTCTGCCGCCCCCCGCGGCGCTTTGCCTTCCCCCCGCCGTCTCATGCTACTATAAACAGAGGGGCCCAGGGCCCAAATAAAGGCAACGAAAGGAACACCTTAGGGGAAAATGGCATACGTGATCGGGTTTTCGGGGAAGGGCGGCACCGGCAAGACCTCCCTTGCCGCCCTGACGGTAAGATATCTCGTCGAGAGGCGCAAGGGGCCCGTGCTGGCCGTAGACGCCGACTCCAACTCCTGCCTGAACGAGGCCCTGGGCGTCGATGTCCACGCCACGATAGGGCACCTCAGGGAAGATTCGCTGGCCAGCGTCCGCTCCGGGGGCGACAGGCCCGGCGGAATGAGCATGGAGCAGCTCTTCGACTACCAGGTGCAGCAGTCCGTCGTCGAGGCCAGTGGCTTCGACCTGATGGTCATGGGAAGGCCCGAGGGGCCGGGCTGCTATTGCGCGGCTAACAACATAATCCGCAAGTACACGGACAAGCTTTCGGAGACCTACCCCTACGTCGTGATCGACAACGAGGCGGGCATGGAGCACCTCTCCAGGAGGACCACCCACAAGGTGGACATCCTCATAATCGTGAGCGACCCCACCGCCAAGGGCATAAGGACAGCGGCCAGGATAAACGGCCTCGTCCAGGAGCTCCAGCTGGAGGTGGACAAGACGGTCTTCGTCATCAACCGGGTTTCCGGGCCCGAGGCCGGGGAGCTCAGGAGCGCGGCGGCGGGCCAGGGCCTCGAGGTGGCCGGGCTCGTGCCCCAGGACCAGATAGTCTTCGATTTCGACCTGAAGGGCACGCCGCTGATAGACCTTCCGCCGGAATCCGAGGCCCTGAAGGCCTATTTCGGCGTTCTCGACACCTTCAAGATACCTTGACGGAGCGCAGGTATTCCGCCACTTCCTCGGGAACGGCGTGGTTTATGTAGATTCCCGAGCCGAGCTCGAACCCCGCCGTGGGAGCGACCCTGGGGATGATGCTTATGTACCAGTGGACGTATTCCGACCTGTAACGGAAGGGGCCGCGGGTGAATATCATGTAGTTGTAGTCCGGGTCGTCGAGGGCGTGGTAGAACTTGTGCATGGTGGCCTTCAGCACGCCGGCCAGCTCCCTCGTGACGTCGCCGTCGCAGTCCGCCAGCGAGGCCGTGTGCCACTTGGGCACTATCCAGGTGTGGAAAGGCGAAAGCGCGGCATAGGGTATGAGGGCCGCGAACCTTTCGGTCTCGTAGACAACCCTGTTTCCTCCGGCCAGGTCCTCTTTCAGTATGGCGCACAGCAGGCACTCTCCCGTGTTGTCGAAGTACCTCATCGCCTCGTCCATCCTGTTCCGGATGCCGATGGGGGTTATGGGGATGCCGATGAGCTGGGAGTGGGGGTGAAGGATGCTGGTGCCCGAAGAGGGGCCGTGGTTCTTGAATATGATGACGTGCTCCACCCTGTCGTCCTTGTAAGCCTCGATCAGCCGGGACTTGTACATCTCGAGAATATCCGTCAACTGTTCGATGTCGAAGAGGGCTGTGCTCATATTGTGGGACCGCGATTCCACGATTACCTCGTGCCTGCCCACGCCGGTGACCAGGTGCTTGTGGCCCTCGTTCGTCCTGAGGAGCTCGCCCTCCTCGAGCAGGGCGGCGTATTTGTTCGGAATGACCCTCACCCTCCACGTCCCGTCGGAGGGTATGCGCACGAGTTCGCCGGGTGTCTTATGTTCGTTGCCGGGGCAGAAGGGACACGACGCGAGGTGCTCGGGCTGGTATTTCCTTTCCCTGCGCTGCACGAAATTCTCGGGCTTCCGTGCGCGTTCGCACTGGATTATGACCCACTCCCGCGTGATCAGGTTAAGCCTAAGCTCGGGCATCAAACAGATGATATCACAAAAGGCCCCGGCTCAGAAGGGCTTCCCCCGGGAGGTCAGTTGCAGGTTACGGGGCCCCGGCCCTGAAGGAATCTATCACCGCCCGGGCGGTCTCGGCCTCGGCCCTGGGGACGAGGACCTTGATCTCGCCCGTCTTGCCCACGTTTACCGGAAACGGCGAGACCTTGGCCGACCTCAGGACCACCTCGATGCCCCCGCTTTCGAGGACGTCCTTCACCATCTCGGCCTCCACGGGGTCGTACGTTACCAGGACCTCCTCGAAAGGCTCCTCGCTTCCCAGGAGCTCCCTGAACCGCTCTATCGACTCCCTGATTCTCTGGGCGAGGGGTTTTCCGCCGGCCATCACAGCTTCCTTATCAGGTAAACGCCGTCCCTCACGGAGAGCATCACCTTCTCGACCCTTTCGTCGTTCTTTACCAGCTCGTTGAACTCAGATATGGCGCGGCTGTCCTCGTCCTTGGGGTCCAGGACCCTGCCGCTCCAGAAGACGTTGTCCACGGCGATGAGGCCCCCGCGCCTGAGGATGCGCAGGCCCTCCTCGTAGTAATCGGGGTAGGACAGTTTGTCGGCGTCTATGAAGACGAAGTCGGTGCTGCCGGAGGGAATCTCCCGGAGGGTGTCCAGGGCGTGGCCGAGCCGCAGCCTTATCTGGTTCGCCCTGGGGCTCCTGGCGATGAACCTCAGGGCCAGCTCCGCGTGGTCCTCGGATATCTCGCAGGTTATGAGCTCCCCCTCGGGCGTAAGGCCCTCGGCCATGGCGAGCGCGGAGTAGCCGGTGTAAGTGCCTACGTCAACGGCCCTTTTTGCGCCCGAAATCCTCACGAGCATCCGCAGGAGGGTGCCCTCGACCCTGCCGGTGAGCATCTGGGACATGGGCACGCACTTCTTCGTCTGCCGTTCGAGCTCCTCCATGAGCTCCGACGGGCGGGTGGTGTGCGCGTGGGCGTAGCGCTCCAGTTCCTCGGGGAAGAAGAGTCTCATTGCTCTATTGTAGCTTTATCGGCGGTCAATTTGAAATCCGCGCCTCCCGGAAGGGCGAGTTTTACATCGTGCCGGGCCTGTCCTATAATTTACCTGATGGAGAAAAGCCAGTACTACGAGAACATCATGCAGAACCTTCCCGTGGGCATGTCCATGGTGGACCGGGCGGGCAACGTGGTGGAGTTCAACAGGAAGGCCGAGGAAATTACCGGCTATTCGAGGGAGGAGGTGCTGGGCGCGTCGCACCTGGAGTTCCTGCACGGCACGTCCGACTCGAGCGTCTGTCCCCTGTTCAGTCGAACCCTTAAGAGGCAGAAGGGAATCGTGGCCGTGGAGACCGCCCTGAAAAGAAAGGACGGCGAGCGCATCACGACCCTGGTCACGGCCTTCCCCTTCTATGAAAGCGACGGCTCCTTTGCCGGAGGCGTAGAGCTCTTCAGGGACATAAGCGACCAGAAACGGAAGGAGCGGGAGCGGAAGAACATGCTCTCCATGTTCGCCCACGACATGAAGAACCCCGTCTCCACGGCCAAGGGATACCTCTCGCGGATGCTCAGGGGCAAGACCGGCCGGCTCACGGAAGCACAGGAGGACTACCTGAAGATCATCGGCGAACAGCTGGACAGGATAGGGGCCCTCGTGATGGACTTCCTCGATTTCTCCAGGTACGAAAGCAAGGCCCTGAAGCCTTCGAAGGGGAGGATGGACCTGGCGGAGCCGGTTTCGAGGAACGTGGAGGCCCTGCGGGTCGAAGCCGAGGAGCATGACGTGTCCATAGCCGTGGAATGTCCGGACAAGCTGCCCGTCGATGCCGACGGGACGATGATAGACAGGGTGGTCTCCAACCTCCTCGGAAACGCGGTGAAGTACGCGCCCCGGGGCAGGGAGGTGAGGGTGCGCTGCGGGAGGGAGGGGGCGAAGGCGGTCGTCTCGGTGACCAATCCCCCGGCCATTCCGGAGGAAGACCTGCCGCACCTCTTCGAGCCTTTTCACCGCATACGCAGGGACTCCACGGGCGTGGGCCTCGGCCTGGCGATCGCCAGGGAGATAGTGAAGCTCCACGGGGGCTCCATCAGGGCCTTCAACTCCTCGGAGGACGAGGTGACGTTTTCCTTTTCCCTACCCCTGGCTCAGATGTCCCGCGAAGGGCAGAGGTCGTAGAGCACGCACCGGTCGTGCCGGGGCTTTTTCGCCGCGCAGACCTGTCTTCCGTGGAAGATTAGGAGGTGGGAGAGGTTCCCCCACTCCTTTTGCGGGGTGATTTCCATGAGGTCCTGCTCTATCTTTTCGGGCTTGTCGTGCCCTGTGAGGCCGAGCCTTCCCGCGAGGCGCTTCACGTGGGTGTCCACGGCGATGCCTTCGTTCTTTCCGAAGGCGTTTGAGAGGATTATGTTGGCCGTCTTCCGGGCCACGCCTGGGAGCTTCACGAGCTCCTCCATCGTCTCCGGCACCTTGCCGCCGTAGTCGTCCATGATCATCCGCGCGGCCTTCTGTATGTTTGCGGCCTTGTTCCTGTAGAAGTTTATGGAGGAGACGTCCTTCTGAAACTGGGCGGGCCTGGCCCCGGCATAGTCCTCTATTTTCTTGTATTTCTTGAAAAGCCCCCGGGTCACCTCGTTCACGTGCTTGTCCGTGGTCATGGCCGAAAGGACGGTGGCCACGAGGAGCTCGAAGGGGCTCTTATAGTTAAGCGCGGTTTCGGGCTGCGGGTACTCCTTTTTCAGCAGCCGCAGGATTCTTTTGACCTTATCCTTGTCCGCCTTGCTTGCGCCCATGGTGGTTAGGGATACTTATATCACGCCGCGAGAAGAAACTCAAGGAGGGCCTTCTGGGCGTGAAGGCGGTTTTCGGCCTGGTCGAAGACCACGCTCATGGGGCCGTCTATGACCTCGTCGGTTATCTCCTGGCCCCTGTGCGCCGGGAGGCAGTGCATCACGATGGCGTCCTTCTTCGCGCAGCCCAGCAGGGCGTCGTTGACCTGGTAGTTCCGGAACTTCTTCTTCCTGTCGTCGCTCTCCCCCTCCTGCCCCATGCTGACCCAGACGTCGGTGTACACGGCGTCGGCCCTGCCCGCGGCCTCGCGGGGGTCGCGGAGGATGAGCAGCTCGCTCCGGGCCTCTTCGCGCGCGCTCTCGAGTACTTCCGGGTCGGGCTCGTAGCCCTCGGGGCAGGCCACGGTGAGGTCGAACTGCATCCTCGATGCGGCCTCGATAAGCGAGTTGGCCACGTTGTTTCCGTCGCCCACGTAGGCGAGGTGCACCCCCTTGAGCGCTCCCTTCTTTTCCTGGATGGTAAGGAGGTCCCCCAGGGCCTGGCAGGGGTGGTGGAGGTCCGTGAGGGCGTTTATGACGGGCACCGTGGCGCTCCGGGCGAACTGCTCGATGCGCTCGTGCTCGAAGGTCCGGATGACTATCGCGTCGAGGTAGCGCGAGAGCGTACGGGCCGTGTCGCCTATGGTCTCGCCGCGGCCGAGCTGGATCTCCCGGGAGCTCAGGTAGATGGCCTGCCCGCCCAGCTGGTATATGCCCGTTTCGAAGGAGACCCTCGTCCGGGTCGAGGCCTTCTCGAATATTAGCCCCACGCTCCTGCCCAGGAGGGGGCACTTCGAGGCGTCAGAGCCGGCCTTGAGCTCGGAGGCCCTGCTTACGATGTATCTTATCTCGTCCGGCGAGAGGTCCCAGAGAGTCAAGAAATCCCTTTTCACGATTCCTCCTTTTTTCTACGACAGCCTTTCGAAGACCTGCTCCAGGGTCAGGGCCATGCTGTCTATGTCCTCGGGCTCCACTATGAGGGGCGGCATGAGCCTTATGACGTTTCCCGCGGTGCAGTTTATCAGCAGGCCCCGCTCCAGGCAGGCGGTGACTATGGGAGCGCACTCCCTGGTGATTTCCACGCCCACGAGGAGACCCGTGCCGCGCACTTCGAGCACCACGCTTGAAAACTCCTTCTTCAGGTATTCGAGCTTCTTCATCAGGTACTTGCCCATCCTGCGGCACTGGTCGAGTACGAGGCCGTCCTCGAGTATGGTCTCCAGGGTGGTCAGGGCGGCCGCGCAGGCCAGGGGGTTGCCGCCGAAGGTGGAGCCGTGGTCCCCGGGGCCGAAGGCCTTGGCGACCTTCTCCGTGGCCAGCATCGCGCCGATGGGCATCCCGTTTGCCAAACCCTTGGCGAGGGTCATGATGTCTGGCTCGATGCCCCCGTGCTGGTAGCCGAAGAGCTCTCCGGTCCGGCCCATGCCGGTCTGGATCTCGTCGAGTATGAGCAGTATGCCCTGCTCGTCGCAGATGCGCCGCACCTTCTTGAGATAGTCGGGCGAGGGCACGCGCACGCCCGCTTCGCCCTGTATGGGTTCGAGGAGTACCGCGCAGGTGTTATGGGTCACGGCCTTCTCAATGGCCTCGGCGTCGTCGTAGGGTACGTGCACGAACCCCGGCAGAAGCGGTTCGAAACCCTTCTTGAACTTGTCCTGGCCGGAGGCCGAAAGCGCCCCCAGGGTGCGACCGTGGAAGGAATTGATGGCCGCTACTATCTCGAACCTCTCGGGCCCTATTTGCTCCCTGGCGTACTTCCGGGCCAGCTTTATCGCGGCCTCGACGGCCTCGGTGCCGGAGTTGCAGAAGAAGACCTTGTCCGCGAAGGAGTTTGCGCACAGAAGCGCCGCCAGCTTCGTCTGCTGCTCGATGTGGTATAGGTTAGAGACATGGATGAGCCGCTGGGCCTGCTTCTGGATGGACATCACCACCTTTGGGTGGCAATGGCCCAGGAGGTTCACGGCGATTCCGCCCACGAAATCCAGATATTCCTTGCCCTCGGAGCTCCACACGCGTATGCCCCGCCCCTTTCTCAGCAGGACGGGAAACCGCTTGTAGGTGTCCATCAGATAAAGGCTCGACTCCTCTATGGCCTGCTTGATAGCCATAAGAGATAATATACGAAAAAATAATAAAAAAATCAAACAATGGCCACACCGAAAAGTAGCCGCTCGCCAGGGGCTTGCATCTACTGAGAGTATATGCTAAAGTCTTTAAATGCTACCCAGGGTAGCGATAAAAGCGGTCCTTCTGACGGCAGCATTCGTCATAGTCCACGGCACGGTGGCGAGGGTGAAGGACGGCGACACCGTTGTAGTTGACCTGGGCCCAGGAGGCTCGATAGTGTGCAGGCTTTACGCCATCGACGCGCCGGAGCGGAGGCAGCCCTTCGGAGCGGAAGCGGCGGAGGCCCTGGAAAGGCTTCTCGGCGAGGCGGAAGAGGTGGAGGTGACGCTTACGGGCTCGAAGAGCTATGGAAGGGAGATATGCGTGCTTGAAAAGGACGGCAGGAACATCAACGTGGAAATGACAAGGCTGGGGCTGGCCTGGGTCGCGAGGCCATATCTTGACGGCTCAGGCTCTGGAGCCGCCTACATCGCAGCCGAGATGAAGGCGAGGCAACTCGGGCTCGGACTCTGGGGCCAGTCCCTACCAATCCCGCCGTGGCAATGGAGGAGGGGGGCAAGGGCCGTGGAGTAGGGCAGGTTTCGGGGCAACCCCGGCCTGTCAAGAGTGTTGCAACACTTTCATGCGGAAACCGGGGATTGGTCCGCCGGGGGCGGACGGGCAGGCCTCTACAGGTTCGATGCCTCTTGGAACCCTGGCCATGAGAGGGGCGTTCGACCTCAGTCCTTTTTCACGTTGAACCTGGTCATGGCGGACGCCAGGCCCTCGGCGAGGATGCACTCCACCGCGTCGGCCGCCCCGGAGACGGCTTCCCTGATTAGGGGCTGCTCGTCCTTTGCGAACTTCCTCAGCACGTATTGCTCGGCAGGGATGTCCGGGTCGCGGCCGATGCCCACCTTGACCCTGACGAAATCTCTCGTCGCGGTTCGCTCGATGATGGAGTCTATGCCCCTGTGGCCGCCCGAGGAGCCCCCCAGGCGGACCTTCAGCCTGCCGGTGGGCATGTCGATGTCGTCGTGGACGACGACAAGGTTCTCGGGGACGACTCCGAAGCGCCGGATGAGCTTGTAGACTGCTTCGCCGCTCCGGTTCATATAAGTCAAGGGCTCCGCGACGACGGCTTCATAGCCTTCCACGGGGCCCTTGGCGATTAGATATAGCTGTCTCTCGACGAACTTAAGACAGTGGCGGGCGGCCAGCTCCTCGGCCACCATGAAGCCCACGTTGTGGCGGGTCCCCCGGTACTTGGCGGGGAAGTTCCCAAGGCCCACGATTGCCCACAACTAAGCTTCCTCCTTCTTCTCTTCCGCCTCCTCTTCCTTCTTGCCTTTCTCCATCACCTCGGGCTCGGCGCCCTCCTCGACGGCCTCTTCCTCGGCGACGACTTCCTCCTCCAGCTTCGGAGCCATGACCGTCACGAGCATCTCCTCGGGGTCCGTAAGCAGGGTGACCGACCGCGGCAGGTCGGCGTCCATTACGTGTAGGGAACTGCCTATTTCCAGCCCCGAGATGTCCATCTCCACATGCCCCGGGATGTCGCCCGGAAGACACTCGACATCGATCTCCCTCAGGCCGTACTGGAGAATGCCCTTGTCTTTCTTCACGCCGATGGGCTCTCCCACGGTCGTGACGTGCACCGCCACCCTGACCTTCTCCTGCATGGAGACCTCGAAGAAGTCCGCGTGGAGAAGGTCCCCGGCCACCGGGTCCATCTGGAACTCCTTGAGGAGAGCAAGCTTCACGTCCCCGTCGAACTTGAGGTTCACCAGCACCTGGTCGCCGGAAGTATCCCTGATGAACTTGTAAAGCTCCTTCGCGTCGAGCATGAGCGGCGTGGCCTTGTTCTCCCTGTAGACGACGGCGGGAATGTTTCCGGCCCTCCTCATGGAGCGGGCGGCTCCCTTGCCGGTGTGTTTCCTGATTTCTGCTTTCAGCGTCTGCCTTTCCATCTATTCCTCCTCAAACGAATAGCGAACTTATCGAGGTCTCCTCATGGATCCTCTCTATGGCTTCGGCAAGAAGCGGCGCTATGCTTAGCACGGTGAGCTTCTTGCATGTTGCTTTCTTGTCGTCCAACGGGATGGTGTCGGTCACAATCAGCTCCTCGATGGCCGACTCCCTGATCCTGTCGCAGGCCGGTCCCGAGAGGACGGCGTGGGTGCAGGCGGCGAATACCCTGTTAGAGCCCTGATCCTTGAGGGCCTGGGCAGCCTGTACGATGGTGCCCGCCGTGTCTATCATGTCGTCCAGGATGAGGGTGTCCCGCCCCTTGACGTTACCGATGACGTTCATCACCTGCGAGACGTTTGCCTTTTCGCGCCTCTTGTCGATTATGGCCAGGGAGGCGGTGAGCCTCTTTGCGAAGGCCCTTGCCCTTTCCACCCCTCCGGCGTCCGGAGAGACCACGACGAGGTCCTTGAACTCGCTTCGCTTGATGTAGTCCAGGAGCACCGGCGAGGCATAGAGGTGGTCCACCGGTATGTTGAAGAAACCCTGTATCTGGCCCGCGTGCAGGTCCACGGTGAGAAGCCTGTTCATGCCCGCCGCCGTGATGAGGTCGGCCACGAGCTTGGAGCTTATGGGCACTCTGGGCTGCACCTTCCGGTCCTGCCGGCCGTAACCGTAATAGGGTATGACGGCGGTTATCCTTCGCGCCGAGGCGCGCTTGAGGGCGTCGGTCATCAGCAGGAGTTCCATGATGTTGTTGTTGACGGGCCAGCAGGTGGGCTGGATGATGAACACGTCGAAGCCCCTGACGTTTTCGTTGACCTGCACGGATATCTCTTCGTCGCTGAACGTCGTGACCGTCGTGTCGGTGAGGTTGATGCCCATTTGCCTTGCCACGTCCTGCGCAAGCGACTTGTGCGCATTACCGGTGAGCAGCCTTATCCCGTTAGGCATGTATGAGCCCTCCTGGCTGGGGCGGGAGGATTCGAACCTCCAAATGGGAGATCCAAAGTCTCCTGACTTGCCATTTGTCGACGCCCCAAAAATTAATGATTTCCATGAGTTAGGGAAAATCTCATCTTACCACAAACCGCTGAATTCCGTCAAATAGTCTCGGTTTTTTCGCCGATTCCGCGTCAAATCGGGAATGCGTCGGCAATAAAGCGGTTTAAGCGGCAAAAGCGGGACCGGCAAGCCGAATTTCATTCGGCTGCGGCTGTCAGAGTATCGGCCACGGCGGACCAGGCCGCCCTTATGGCGCGCCGGGCCTCTTCGGCCCCAGCGCGGCTTTCGAAGGCGCCGAAGACGGTGGGGCCGCTTCCGCTCATGGCGGCGAAGAGCGCGCCCTCCTCGTAAAGGCGCTTCTTCAGCCCGGCGACCTCGGGGTGTTTTCTCGCCACCGGCTCCTCGAGGTCGTTGACGGCGGCTGCCCTGAGGGTATCGAAGTCCCCCGCGTTCAGAGCCCGCAGGAGCTTCCCTTCGTAATCGGGCTCTTCGCCGGAGAAGCGCCGGGCCTCCGCATAGGCCCATCCAGCCGACACCCGCACGCCGGGATTCAGGAGAACGAGGCTGAACGACCCGCCCATGCCCACGGGCGATATCTCTTCCCCCCGTCCCCCGACAAGCGCGGCGGGGCCCTGGAGGAAGAAGGGCACGTCGGAGCCGAGGCCGAGGGCCGCGTCATGAAGTTCCCGGTCGGATAGTCCGGCTTCCCACAGGGAGTTCAGGCCCCTCAGCGTCGCCGCGGCGTCGGAACTGCCGCCGCCGAGGCCGGCGGCGATGGGGATGTTCTTCACGAGGCTGATGCGGGCCCCCTTCGCCGTCTTAGAGGCCTCCTTCAGGGCCAAGGCGGCCCTCGTCACGAGGTTTTCGCCCCCGGCTATGGGGGCTTCGGTAATCACCGATATGGCCGGCGCCTCTTCCAGGGTAAGGGTGTCGAAGAGGGCGACGCACTGCAGCAGGCTCGATATCTCGTGGTAACCGTCGGGCCTCCGGCCCTTGAGGCGAAGAAACCAGTTGATCTTGGCAGGGGCCCTCAGGGCGAGCATCTCACTCGGACTTCTCGTGGAGCCTGATCTTTTCCCTGATGCTATCCTTCAGGCCCTTTTCACCCTCCTCTTCGGCCTCCAGGGCCTTGCGCCATGCCTCGAGGGCCTTTTCCTTGTCGCCCAGGGCCAGGTGGGTGTCGGCGAGGTGGTCGTATATGACCGGGTCGTCGCCGACCAGTTCCGCCGCCTTGCTAAGCTCTTCCAGGGCCTTTTCGTATTTCCCCGCCTTGAAGTAGGCCCAGCCCAGGCTGTCCCGTATGTAGCCGCTCTGGGGTTTGAGATCGATGGCCCTCCGGATGAGCTCCAGGGCTTCGTCGAGGTTCATGCCCCTGTCGGCGAAGCTGTAGCCCAGGTAGTTAAGGGCGTCGGCGTGGTTCTGGTCAAGCTCGATCGTGCGCCTGAGCTCGCCGACCATGCTTTGGAACCTGCCGGTCTTCTCGTAGACGACGGCCAGGTCGAAATGAAGGTCCGCGGAGTCCTTGTGCCGCGTAAGGGCCTCCGAGAGGAGCTCCTCGGCCTCCTCGTATTTCTCCATCTGTATGTATACGTTCGCCAGGTGGTCGTAGATGGCCGGCTCGTCCTTTTCGAACTCCAGGAGCCGCTCGTACGTCCCGGCCGCCTCCTCGTATCGTTCCTGCATGGAGTAAATGAAGCCCAGGTGGAGATAGGCGTTCTTGTACTTCGGGTCCAACTCGAGTATCCTCTTCATCTCCTCTATGGCCTCGTCGTATCTCTCGAGCTCCTCCAGGGCCAGCGCCATGTAGTATCTCGGGACTATCTCCTCCGGGTGCGAACTCAGGACACTGCCGAACTCCGTGATGGCCAGCTGGTACTCGCCCTGTTCGAGGTAGAGGAAGGCGAGTTTCATGTGTATGTCTATGTTCGAGGGCTCGAGGGAGCGCATTACCTTGAGCTCCTCGACGGCCTTGTCGGGGTCTTCCTGCTTGATGTAGAACTGGGCGAGCTTTTCCCTGGCCAGGAAATTGTGGGGGTTGACCTCTATGGCCTTGTTGTAATATTCCTCGGCCTCGGCGCTATTTCCCTGCTGCTCGGCGATGATCCCGAGGTTCACGTAGGCCGAGTCGAACATGGGGTTCAGCTCCACGGCCTTCTCGAGGTGCGAGCGGGCGCTGTCGAGCTTCTCGTCCTCCAACTCGATGACGCCCATGTAGAAGTGCCCTGTAGCCTCGTTGGGTTTTTTCTCCAGCAGTTTCCGGAGCACTTCCCTCGCCTTGTCAAAATCCTGCATCGAGGAGTACAGCACGCCCAGGTGAAGGTATGCCACGTCGAGGTCGGGGTCGAGCTCGACGATCCTGCGGTAGACCTCGATTGCATCGCCGGTCCGCTGGCGGCTCGTGAGGAGCTGCGCCAGGTGGGAGAGGGCCGGGACGTAGTCGGGATGCTCCTTTACCGTTTCCTCGGCCACCGCCAGGGCCTCGTCTATGTTCCCCGTCTTCATGAGCACTTCTATCACCTGTGTTTTCAGAAAGGCGGAGTCCGGGTCGTAGGCGAGGGCGTCGCGGTATCTTTCGAGGGCGTCGTCCCATCGTCCCTCGATCTCGGCCTGGTAGCCCATGACGTAGTTGTAGTAAGCCTCCTTCGGAGGCGAGGAGGGGTTCTCCTGGCCGTGCACTCCGGCGGGGATGCAGGATATTAAAAGAGCGGCGATTGCAACAGCCGCGAAAGTTCTCAACTTCATGAATAATTATTACATATGGGGGCGAAAGGGTCAAACGGCGTGCAGAGGGGCGGCCCCCATGCGCCGGGGGCCGCCCCTCAGAAACCGCTTATCAGCAGGAGCCCTTGCACTTGCAAGTAGTGGCGAGCTTCTTGGTGAGTTTCTTGATAGTCATCAGGCACCTCCTTTCCATGAAACCCTTTAGCTTAGAGTTTACCAAAAAACCGGCATCTATAAAAGTCCTTTCCCAGGGCATCGCCCGACAATTCCGCCCTGTAGCGGCACCCGCCCCGGCATATTCCGAGCATGTCGCAGTCGCACTCGAGCTCGTCGAGCCTCGTGGGCCTTATCCTTTTCCAGCACTGGCGCAGTCCCTCGGATATGTGCCCCACGGGCCTTCCGGCGTAAAAAGCGCACCTGGCGCAGCCCCCGTCGGCCATCACCGACATCAGGTGCAGGCCGCAGGCATGGGCCTCGGAGTCCGCCCCGCCGTGCAGCCCCTGGCCCCAGCCGTAGCGGAGGTAGCCCCCGGCTTTCTCGGGCGGCAGCGACAGGTCCGGGTTGCCCCTGAGGTTCCCCTCGGGACAGGGGACGTCCACGGCCCAGTCCTTGACCCCCATGGCGCCGAAGGTCTCGGCGAGCTCGTCGAAGTCCCCCAGGTTTTTCGGGTGGACCATGGTGGAGACCGACACGTCGAGGCCAGCGGCCAGGGCCTCCGTTACGGAGCTCATGGCCTTCTCGAAGGCGCCTCTACCCCTTATGGCGTCGTGAGCCTCCCTGAGGCCGTCGACGCTTACCTGTATCTCGTCGAAGTTCAGGCCGCGGAGGGCCTCCGGCGTAAGGAGCGTGCCGTTGGTCACGAGTATCTTCCTGAGGGCGTATCGCGGGAGCAGGGCGTTTATGCCGCCGAAATCCCTGTGCAGGAGAGGCTCCCCTCCCGTTATGATGGCCCTCAGGCCCTGCATGGCCTCGAACTCGCCCAGCACCGCCTCCACATCTTCGGTGGAAAGCTCCCTGTCCTCGGGGGGGCCGATATAGCAATGGCGGCAGCGGAGGTTGCACCGGCGGGTTATCTGGAGCTCCAGGTATCTAAGCGATGGCTCGGGCGCGTCCTCGAGGGGAGGCCTTCTCGCCTTCGTCGCCTCGGGGGTCAGAATGCCCTCGGAGACGCAATAGCCCGCGAATTCGGCCGAGGCCTCCGGGACCTCGCATCCCTCCGGCGAGGCGCATCTTTCGAGCAGGCCGAAGGCCTCCTCGTCGAGCTCATAAAGCTCGTCGGTGGCTATTCCGTAGAGGCTCGGGCGCTCCAGCTTCTTGAGGGCGCATCGTCCGCTAAGAAAGTAGCGCATGTTCAATTATAAACCGCACCACTGAGATTACACGAGCCGATGCCTAAAGCTGCAACTTTAGATTGACAACCCGGCCTGATTTCAATATGTTAGTAGGTATCACTGAGGGGAAGACCAAACTTCTCTTGGGAGCACCTTTCATGAAGCTCGGAATCCTCGTGACCACCGATAGGCATCTCGCCGACGTGCTGGGCATAGTCGACGCGGCGCTTGCGAAGGGCCACGAAGTAGTCATCTTCAATATGGACGAGGGCGTCAGGCTGCTGGGCGAGCCGTCTTTTCATTCCCTGTGCCGGAGGGACAACGTCAAGATGAGTTATTGCGACCTTAACGCGACACGGCTCAATATCGGCAAGGAAGGGATCCCGGGCGAAATCATCTGCGGCAGCCAGCTCGACAACGCCCGCATGGTGAATGGCGCCGACAGGGTCATCAGTCTTTGAGGCGGCGGGGCATGAAGATACTGCACATACTATCGGACGGCCCTTCGGACCTTGCCGCCAGGGTCGCGGAAGCCCAGTCGGCCGAGCACGAAGTGACGGTTCTGGACCTCACGGAGAGGAAAGTGTCCTACGGTGAGGTCGTCGAAGAGATTTTCTCGCACGACAAGGTGATCAGCTGGTAGATAAGAACAATGCGTGCCAAAGAGGGGGGAACAGCTATGAAGAGAGCGATGGCCGTAGCGATTGTTTTGCTGTTGGCCCTTCCGTCGCTGGCGTTTCCGGCGGACATGGCGGCGAAGCTCAACGCCATGCTCCTGAACGCCAAGGCGGAGGGCCATTGGCAGGTGAAGGCGGCCCAGGTCGCCCAGTGGGTCGATGAGGGCAGGGAGGATTTTCTCGTCGTGGACGTCAGGCCCAACCCCGGGGAGTTCGAGGCGGGACACATCCCCGGAGCGATATACATGAGCTACAACGAGGTGCTCAAGCCCGAAAACCTCGAAAGACTGCCCAAGGACAAGATGATAATCCTCTCTTGCGTCACGGGGCAGACCCAGAACCTTCCCGTGCTTGCCCTGAGGGCGCTGGGCTACGATGCCCGGACCATGTCCTTCGGCCACAGCGCCTGGATAAAGGGGTACTACGGCGGGAAGCTGATGAAGGG
>JASFVA010000007.1:0-18011 GCA_050050055.1 Nitrospirota bacterium | reverse complement strand
AAATAGGGATTGCCCACGCTAAGGAGCACGCCCGAGACGACCGAGGAGCCATGCCCGGAGCCCTCCTCTGCGGGGTCCCCGGCGGCGGAGGGCCTGAGCATCCCGAAACCGAGATATAAAAGATAAGCCCCGCCGGCCACGCCCACGACAACCTTGGTCCATTCGTTCTGAAAGAAGGCCCCCGCCCCGAGGGCAAGGAGGGCGATGAGGGGAAACTCCACCAGGCCGTGGCCCAGGGAGATATATAGGCCCGAGAGGCCGGACCGCCTTCCCCGCTCCACCACGGCAGCCGTCATGGGCCCCGGGGAAAGCACCCCCGAAAGCGATATGAGGACCGCCGACACCAAAAATAGGCCCAGGCTCTGCTCCATCTTCATATTCTAACCCGATCCGCCCCGGCGTTTAAACGGTCCCCCCGGGGGTTGTGGGAGGGAAGGACCTGTTATATCCTTTTGTTGTGAAGCATCCGGTCTCATCAGGGCTTTTCCTTTCGGGGAACGAGGCCGTGGCGCTGGGGGCCTACGAGGCGGGCGTGGAGGTGGCCTCCTCGTACCCCGGCACTCCGGCCACGGAGATACTCGAGAGCCTCGCCCATTACGAGGGGGTCTGGGCCCGATGGGCCACGAACGAGAAGGTCTGCCTGGAGGTGGCCCTGGGGGCGTCGCTTGCCGGGGCAAGGGCGCTGGCCTCCATGAAGCACGTGGGCCTCAACAACGCCGCCGACCCGCTCTTCGCCTCGGCCTACACGGGAGTGAGGGGAGGCCTCGTTATAGCCGTGGCCGACGACCCCGGGATGCACAGCTCCCAGAACGAGCAGGACAGCCGGAACTACGCCCTGGCGGCGAAGCTGCCGATGCTCGAGCCCTCGGACCCCGGGGAGGCCCGGGAATTCACCAAACTGGCCTTCGACCTGAGCGAGCGCTTCGACATCCCGGTGCTCCTCAGAACCACTACGAGGGTATCCCACGTCAAGGGCCCGGTGGCGAAGGGAAGCAGGAAGGCGGGCGCCCGCAGGAGGGGGCTCAGGAAGGACCCCGAAAAGCTCGTCCTGCTCCCGGCGTACGCCGCTGGGAGGCGGGCCGACCTCGGAAGAAGGCTCAAGCGGCTCGGCTCCTTTGCCGAGGGCTTCGTTGAAAACGCCGTCGAGTGGAAGGACTCGCGTGTGGGCTTCATAACCTCGGGCGTGTCCTATCTTCACGTGAAGGAGGCCTTTCCCAGGGCCTCGGTGCTCAAGCTCGGCATGGTCCATCCCCTGCCCGAGAGGCTCATAAGGGTCTTCGCCGGGAAGGTCGAAACCCTCTACGTGGTCGAGGAGCTCGACCCGTTCCTGGAGACGCAGATAAAGGCCCTGGGAGTCGATTGCCTGGGCAAGGAGCTCATTCCCCCGCAGGGAGAGATTGACCAGTCGGTGCTAAGGAGGGCGCTCTCCAGTGGCGGGGAGAAGGCCCGCCGCCCGTCTTATCGCATACCGCCGAGGGAGCCCGCGATGTGCCCGGGCTGCTCCTACAGGGGGGTATTCCACGCCCTTTCGAAGCTCGACGTGTTCGTGGCCGGAGACATAGGGTGCTATACCCTGGGCGCCCTCGAGCCCCTCGGTGCCATCGACTCGGTGCTCTGCATGGGGGCGGCCCTCGGCATGGCCCTGGGAATGGAAAAAGCCCTCGGGGCCCGCGACGGGCAGAAGAAGTTAGTAGCCGTCATCGGGGATTCCACGTTCATCCACTCCGGCGTAAACGGCCTGGTAGACATGGTCCATAACGGCGGGGCCTCCGCCGTGGTGATTCTCGACAACGGCGTGACGGCCATGACGGGGCTTCAGCCCACCCCGGCCTCGGGCAACGGCACGGGAGTCCTGGATTTCGAAGCCCTGGCAAAGGCCGTGGGCATAAGACACGTCTTTACGGTGGACCCCTTCGACCTCCAATCCACTACGGAGGTCATCGGGCGCGAGGTCCTCCGCCCGGAGCCCTCCGTGGTAGTGGCCAGGGGGCCCTGCGCCCTCCTTCCCGCGGTGCGGGAAAGGGAAAGCGGGGCATTCTTCGTGGAGGAGGCGGACTGCGACGGATGCCGAAAGTGCGCCGGCCTCGGCTGTCCCGCCATCGTGTGGAAAAAAGGGCGCGGAGGTGGCCGCGCAGAGATTATGAAGCCGCTCTGCACCGGATGCGGCCTTTGCTCCCAGGTCTGCCCCCGGGAGGCGATAGCGTCGTGAAAGAGGAAAAGGGGAACATACTTTTTTGCGGAGTGGGCGGACAGGGCGTGGTCCTGGCCAGCGAAGTGGTGGCCCGCGCCCTCCTTGAGGTCGGCTTCGACGTAAAGAAAAGCGAGGTCCACGGCATGGCCCGCCGGGGCGGCTCCGTAGAATCCCACGTGCGCTTCGGCAGGAAGGTCCACTCGCCGGTCATCGCGGCGGGAGAGGCGGACACCGTGGTCGCCTTCGAGCTCCTCGAATCCCTGAGATACGCGGGACACTTCCGCCCGGGGGGCCGCGTTATAGTCAGCACCCAGAGGATACCGCCCCTTTCTGTAAGCTCGGGGCGAGAGAAATACCCGTCGGGAATTCTCTCGATGCTCAGGAAGCGGAGGATGGCCGTGTGGCCCCTGGATGCGCCGGGGGCCGCTTGCGAGCTCGGCGAGCCGAGGGTGCTGGGCATGGTGATGGTGGGCGCCCTCTCCGAGGTCCTCCCCGTGCCGCGTAAGACCCTCGCCGAAGTCACGGCCTCCCTGGTCCCGGGGCGTTTCAGGGAAACGAACCTGGCGGCCCTCGAAAAAGGCAGGGGGCTCGCCTCGGGGCTGTCCGCGAAGCACGAGACCTTCCCCCCGGAGGAAATGCCGTCATTCCCTCCGAGGAGGGATGTGCGAAAAGTCCTCGGCCAGAGTCATGATTTGTGGCGGTGAAAGCCGAAGGCCCTGTTCCCGCTCGGTGGACGGGCTCGACCTGGGCCGGTTTATTCTTGTCGCGATTAAGCCCCGGGGCCGGGCCGGGGCTCCATGAACGCGAGGACCTCCTCGAGGCCAGGTATCCCTGCCCTGCCGCCGAGCCTCCTGCACTTAAGGGCGGCCATGGCCGTGGCAAACCGCAGGGTCCTTAAGATGTCCCAGCCCCGGAGGAGGCCGTAGACGTAGCCTCCGTGAAAGACGTCGCCCGCCCCGGTGGTGTCGACCGCGTCCACCTTGAAGGCCGGTACGGTGATGATATCCTCCCCGGCGTAGGTAACGCTGCCGCGCCCGCCCAGGGTGATGGTGGTGACCCCCGGGGTGAGCTTTCTCGCCTTGCGCCTGAAAGAGTCGGGGTCGCCGTTCCACCCGAGCTCGCGGCCGAACTCCTCGGAGCCCACCACGTAGTCCGAAAGCGACGCCGCCTCGAGCATTCCCTCCCGCACCCGCCCGGCGTCGAGCATGACGGGGACCGAAGCCACCCGCGCCCTTTTCGCGGCATGAACCGATACTTCGGCCATAAGTCCGTCGAGGAGCAGAAAGCCGCTCCCTTTTAGAAACCCACCCGGGAGATCTTCCGGCGAAAGGGGCCCGGCCGAGGGCCTCCTCCAGAAGATGGTCCTCGTCCCCCTTCCCCTTTCTATGGCGATGAACGCCGCCTGCGACGAAGCGCCCTTGCGGCTTACGAGGCCCGCGACGTCCACTCCCTCGTCGACAAGCGACCGCCGGATCCTTTCTCCCTCCTCGTCCTCTCCGGCCACGCCGAAGAATCTGCACTCCACGCCGAGGCGGCGGAGGGCCACCAGGGCCGTGGCCACGGGCCCCCCGCCCTGCTCCGTCCACGAGAGCACTTCCTTCTTGGAATCCGCCCCTGGGTAGGAGTCCACCTCGGCGAGATAGTCCCAGGAGCACTGTCCAACGCCGGTTACGACCATGGGAGATTATACAACGCCCGGGCGGGGCATGAAACCGGCGCATCGCGGGCTCCTGGAAACACCGGCTTGCGGGACGCAGGGAAAATCAGATCATGTATTAATCAGTGTTCATCAAAGCAAAGAGGTTTCCGAGGCGTACTTAAAAGGAGAAGGTTCCAACCCTGCTACGGCGAAGAGCCCGCATGCCATGCCCGGAGGTTTTAATTTCAACTTCGAAAGCATTATACTGGTTTGAAGCAGGCCTCGGCATCAGGATGGCCGCGCCAGTTTAGGAGGCCGTCACAGCCGCGGGCATCTGGGCCCCGATACAGTAACTGCAAGTAATGAAGGTACGCACGAGCCAATAGGTGGCTGCAAGGTTTGTGTAGGGGAGGTCCTTGTTTAATGACGACGTTTAAATCCGCTTCTTAGCCGGGCGACGAGTTTGTACCGAGCGGGCGATATGCTGCCCCGGAACCTTCACAAACACATCGCAAAGCACTGGAAACGCAGCCTGCATATCACCGGACTCCTTAGCGGCCGGCAGGGTGCCGGCTACCGGGTCGCGGCCCGCGTAAACGGCACCGGGCTCTGGTTCGACAGCGATGACGCGCCGCTTGAGGTCGCTCCGGAAGCGTTTGCGGGGCTTTACATGCTGCCCGCCGCATCCCTTGATATCGGGCTCAGGACCGACGAGCCCCTCTCCGATCTGTGGTTGCGGAATGTTAGGGAGATGCTGCCGGTCTTTCACGAGTGGTTCAGTGTAGCCCCCGCCGTATCGGTCAGTTGTCCCGATGGCCTGCGGGCCCGAGGCCGCCCTCCCGAATCCCGTGGTACGGGGCTCTGTTTTTCTGGCGGCGTCGATTCTTTTTACAACCTCCTGAAGTATGGACGCCGGATCGACGCGCTCATCTTTGTGCGCGGCTTCGACATCCCCTACGACGACGAGGTGAGGTTCGGGGCCTTCGAGCCGGGGCTTCGTAAGATCGCCGGAACAATGGGCTGCAGGCTCGTGGTGGCGCGGACCAACCTGCGCCTCAACCCCCTGTTTGCGCCTTTTAACTGGGAGATGACCCACGGCGCGGCGCTGGCGGCAGTGGGCCATATGTTACGCGGCACAATCTCCAGGCTCTGGATATCCGCGTCATTCCCCCGGGAATATCAAAGGCCATGGGGGACCTCGAGGCGAACCGACCCGCTATGGTCGTCGGAGCGCCTGCAGGTGCAACACGTGGGCGACGAGATGTGGCGAAGCGAAAAACTCGCCGAGATAGCCCACGTCCCCCTGGTGCAGAGATACCTCAGGGTCTGCTGGGAAAACAGGTCGCCCCACGGTAACTGCTGCCGCTGCGAAAAATGCGTCCGCACCATGCTGTCCCTGGCCGTCATCGGCAGGCTCGACGATTTTACGGCCTTCGCATCAAGAAGCAGTCTTGCCCGGTGCGTCCGCTCTCTGGACTCTATCGACGAGCTTTACAGGCCGGTCTACGAGTCCTTCCTGGGGCGGGGGCTGCCAGGGGAGGTGGAGAAGGAGATAGAAAGCAAGCTGTGCTCCACGGTTACAGGCCGGCCATGAGCGGCCACTGGAGCCCCAGGGCCCTTACGGCCCGAATCGACGACGCCCGTGCGCGCAGGCGCTACGGCGGGGGGAGCCCTGACGCTGCCGAGATCGCAGCCTACGAGATGGCCCTGCCGGGAGCCCTGGCATCGGGCAGTGCCCTGGTGCTGGGCATTACTCCGGAGCTTCGCAGGCTTGCGGCCCGCAGGGCAAGTTCTGTGGTGACCGTCGAGCGAAGTCCCGAGGCAATCGCCCTCTACGGCGGGTGGCTCGACCCGGGGGAACGCGCCAACGAGCGGATAGTGGTGGGGGACTGGCTTGGGCTGCGCGCATCTGGGTTGCCGGAGGCGCCCTTCGCGGCAGTGTTGGGCGACGGTGTGTTCGGCAACCTCAGAGATCTCGCAGAGCACCGAAAACTTCTGGAGATGATAGCTCGCGCCCTGGCCTCGGGGGGCAGGCTCATTACCCGCAAGGCCCTGGCCCTCGCCGGCGCCGACAGAGACGGCAGCGACGCCGATGCGCTTTTAGCGCTCTTGAGGCGCGGAGACATAGACCTTGCGGAATTCGGTTTCGGCATGCGCATGACCGGCTTTCTGCACGCCTATTACGACGAAGAGACCTTTGAGCTCGACAACCCTTCAATATTCCGCCACTGCGACGAGCTCCGCGCCAGGGGCGCTCTGACGGAGCAGGAGCACGCCGCAATCGGGCGTTACTATTTCGGCGGTAAAAACTGCATCGTGCCGCGCGAGGTCTGGGAGCGATGCCTCGGGGAATGCGGTTTCAGGTACCGCGTGCGAAGCCTTCAGGGCAAGGCATGGTATGCCTACTACCCCGTATACGAGTGCTGGCTGCCATAGCGCCAGGGTCCCGGCCCCCGCAGCTGCCAGGCATGAACGCAGACATGGACATCCTGATTGAAGCAGCTTCCAGGCTGGGGCCTCGACCGTATTTCGGGTAACGTGGGCAGGAGCAAAATCAGGCGGTCGCCCTTGGCGGGCAACTGCCTGATAATGAAAAGAAGTGCATGGTAGGCGCGGGCGGTTTTGAACCGCCGACCTCTACCGTGTCAAGGTAGCGCTCTCCCCCTGAGCTACGCGCCTGAGCCCATTAGAATTAAACCAAAAACCGCCATAAGCAGTCAAGTAGCCCGGCCTTTCCGCGCCGACGGCGTATGCTATAATAGGCGTCCATATGAAAGGCTTCTTCAATTATATCGGTTCCTTGACAAAGAGAACCCTGGTGGGCCTATTCGTCCTCTTCCTTGCCATTCCATGCACGGCCTACGCCGCCGACAATCCCTTCGAGCGTCTCGCCGCAGAAGCGGCTTCGTACTTTACACCCATGGAAGGAAGCGTCGCCTCGGTATACAATGCCACGGCCACCTCCGACCTGGGCACGGAAAGCGGGGTCAAGGAGCGCATGAGGTTTACCGTCTCGCGCCCAGGCGCGCCTTTTACGCATCCCGTGACCAAGGAGAAGCTCGGGATGATAGAAAGCCACGTGGGAAGGGCGGAGGTAGTAGAGGCCCGGGCGGAGGCCTCCACCCTCCGGGTCATGTCCGGCAGCCCCAGGGAGGGGGACATCCTGAGGATAAGCTCCGCCCCCGTGAGGCTTCTTTTCTACCAGTTTGCGGACGTGGACTGGAACGTCTCCCAGGAGTACTACGATACCCTTAAGGAAACAGGCCGTTTCGAGATAATAGACACGGCCCCCGGGAGCGCCTCGATAGAAGAGATAAGGGAAGAGGCACGCAGAAAAGGCGCCCAGGCGGCCCTCGTCCTGACGGCCTCGAAGTCGGGCGAGGAGCTGATTCTCAGGCAGGAGCTCCTGTGGGCGGAGGGCCCGGCGGAGCTTTACGCGGGCTCCGCCGTCGTGGGGCAGGACCTTCTGGCCCGGCTCAGCATAGGCAGCGAACTCTTCACTCCCAAGAGGGAATACCTCGTAGTGTTCGACGTCACCTACGGCGCCTCCTTCACGGCCGTCGGCGACGTCGACGGCGACGGGAGCAGGGAACTTCTCCTCGGAACCCCGTCGGAGCTGGGCTTCCTCAGGATGGACGGCCCCCTCAACGAAGCCCTGGGAGGCATCGAGCTCGAGACCGCGGGCAACGAGGAATTCATCTGGATCGACCTCCACGACCTCGACTCCGACGGCACGGACGAACTGGTTGTCGCCACGAAGAGGTCCCGGACCGTCGTGTCGAGGGTATACAAGTACAGGGACGGGAAGCTCGCGGTAGAGCTCGAGGGGAACCACTTCCTGAGGGTAATCGACGGGGTCCTTTACGGCCAGAAGCACGCCAGGGGCCAGGGTTACGACGGGCCGCTTTTCAGGGTGGATTGGGGCGGAGGGGCCGCAAGCGAACTGCCGCGGGTCCTCGAATTGCCCGAGGGCGTGAACATCTACGACTTCAGCTTCGTAAGGCGGGAGGACGGCGAACGGGTCGTCATCGCCTATGACGACCTCGGCCACCTGAACCTCTACGATGAGGAGGGGAAGAAGACCTGGCGCTCCCGCGGGAGCTACGGGGACCCGGCCTTCGCGTTCAAGAAGCTGGCCCGCAGCCCCGTAAACTTGAGGCAGGACGACGACACGACCACGGTGTATTCCCGGGACTCATGGTCCGTAAAGCGCAAGATACACGTAATCGGGAAGACGGCCTTCGCCATGAGAAGGATACCTCTTTCCGAAAGGGCCCCGGGCCTGGGCACCAAGTCCTCCGAGGTCGTGGGACTCAGGCTGACGGGACCGTCTTTCCAGGAGACGACGATAATAGATGACATCCCAGGCGGGATCGCCGACATGTCCGTAGCGGGCGACAGGGCCTTCCTGCTGGTCAACCCTCCCCTGGGCATCGACGCCAAGAAGCTGCTCAAGGGGAAGAACCCCCTGGTAAGCAAGATTTACGTCTATTCACTCAAAGGGATCTGAGGCGGTGGACCGGTCCGGCAATATCCCCCAGCACGTAGGAATCATCATGGACGGCAACGGCCGCTGGGCGGAGGCGCGGGGCCTGCCGAGGATGGAAGGCCACCGCAAGGGGGCCGAGAGGGCCAGGGACACCATCTCCGCCGCTTCGGAGCTGGGCATCAAGTGCCTTACGCTCTACGCCTTCTCGCACGAAAACTGGCAGAGGCCCCGGAGCGAGATCTCGGTGCTCATGAAGCTCCTGGAGATATACCTGAGGAGGGAGCTCGAGGAGTTTCAGAGGCTGAACGTCCGCTACAGGGCCATCGGAGAGATATGGAGGCTCCCCGAGACGATTCAAACCCTCATCAGGGAGACCGAGGACGCCACGGCGGAAAACACCGGGATGACGGCCGTTTCGGCCCTGAGTTACGGGGGGCGCAACGAGATTCTGAGGGCCGTCAGGAAGGCCGTCTCTTTGGGCGCCAGGGCCGAGGACATCACGGAAGACGGCTTCGATAGCCTGCTTGACACGGCCGGGCTCCCGCCGGTGGACCTCATCATAAGGACCTCCGGGGAGATGCGGATCTCGAATTTCCTCCTGTGGCAGGCAGCTTACGCGGAGCTGTACTTCACGAACGTCTTCTGGCCCGATTTCACCAGGGAGGAATTCCTCCGGGCCATGGACAGTTTCAGGGCGAGGGAAAGAAGGTTCGGCACGGTGCCGGCCAAGGAGTCCTGAGTGCACCGCAGGAGGCTCATAACGGCGGCCATAGCCCTGCCCATCGCCTTTGCATACGTGATGTGGCTCCCCCCTGTCTTCTTCACCGCTGTTCTCTGCCTCGCCTCCGGGCTCGGGCTTTCGGAGTTCTACGGCATGTACGGCGTCAGGGGGGCCCTGAGAAATCTGGGCCTTGCCCTGGGCGTCGCCATCCCCGCCGGAGTGCACCTTGCGGGGATATCGGACCTCGTGGTGGCCTCCCTCCTCGTTCTCGGCGCAGCGAGGCTTTTCCTTAAAAAGGACCCCTCGGGCGCCCTCAAGGACCTCTCGCCCGTCTTCGTCGGACTGCTTTACGTGCCGGCCCTCTTAGGGGCTCAGACGGGCATAAGGGCCGCGGGACCGGAGTGGATAATATTCCTCTTCGGCGTCGTCTGGGGCTCCGACAGCGCCGCCTACTATGTGGGCAAGGGGCTCGGCAAACATAAGCTCTACGAGGCTTACAGCCCCAACAAGACCGTCGAGGGGGCCGCGGCATCGATAGCGGGAGGGGCGCTCTCGGCCCTGGCCCTGGGGGCACTGCTTATTTCCTCCGTGCCGGCGGGCCGGGCGGCCATAATGGGCGCGACAATAGGCGCGGTCACCATCGTGGGCGACCTCGTGGAGTCCATGTTCAAGAGGGACGCCGGCGTCAAGGACTCCGGGACCCTGATACCCGGGCACGGGGGGATACTGGACAAGATAGACGGGGTGCTCTTCGCCGGTCCGGTGCTCTACTGGATGCTGAGGCTCTTCGGAGCGCCTTAGAACCCCGGAGGCCCGAGCGGATGAACTCCGCGCCTCCGCCCTGATATAATTAAGCAAACACGAACCGGAGGTCTCCATGGCGAGAAAATCCATTCTGGCTTTAATAGCGCTGCTTGCGATATCCCTGGCCTCAGCGTGCGAACGGGAAGGCGACAGGCCGGTGGTCCCGCAGGGCACGGTCCAGGCGCCCATCAACGTGGACAAGCAGGCGGACTTCCTGCGCGGCGTCGTCAGGGACGACCCCCAGAACGCCCAGGCGTGGACAAAGCTCGGCAACGTCCTCATGGACAGCCAGAGGTTCGCCGAGGCCGTGGAGGCCTACGGGAAAGTCATAGAACTGGAGCCCGAAAACGTAAACGTCATTGTCGACAGGGGCACCTGCTACCGCCGGATGGGGAGGCCCGACGTTGCCGCCGAGCACTTCCGGGATGCAATCGAGATAGACCCCAGCCACCCCTTAGCCCACCGGAACCTCGGGGTGGTGATGGCCTTCGACCTCGGAGACCCTAAGACCGCCAGGGAGGAGTTCGAAAAATACCTCGAGATCTCGCCTGCGGCCCCCGACAGGGCGGATGTGGAGAAGCTGATATCGGAGCTGAAACAGGCGGAGGGGGGCGCTACGCCTTAGGCCGGGCTTTCATAAGGCGCTCGTATTTCTCGAGGCCGACGCATTCCTTCGCGGCGGGGCACCACTCGATGCACGAGGGCTTCATCTCGCGGTTGATGGTCTTGCCGCAGCCCTTGCAGTCCATCTCGGGCTCGTCGCTCCAAATCTCGTTGGTCCTGCCGCAGAAGACGCACACGAGCTCTTCGGGGTAGGGGTTCCTTATCTCCGCGCTTCCTGGACATCCTTCCTTGAACATACTTATATTTTACAGCATGAGGCCGGGTAATCGAATGATATAAATCATAGGGCCGATTTTCGGGGGCCTCGCGAGGAGGCCCCCCGGCCGGCGAAGGAATCCCCCTGCTTTTCCCGCCATTTCCGGACCTGTCTCGGAATCTCGGCCCATGGATGCGGAAACGGGCTCGGCACGAAAGAAACGGGGTTGCCTCGCTCCGCCCGCAACGACCGCGCGCTCAGTCGGCGGGCCTTCCCTCCCACCGCCTGTAGAGGCCGTGCTCGACGCCCATGGCGTCCAGTACCTTTCCGGCGAGGAAATCCACCATGTCGCCGAGGCTCTCCGGCCCGAAATAGAAGGCGGGCACGGGCGGCGCTATCCTGACCCCCAGGGCGGCGAGCTTCAGCATGTTTTCCAGGTGCACGGCGCTGAAGGGCATCTCCCTCGGGGAAAGCAAGAGCTGCCTGCCCTCCTTGATGGTGACGTCGGCGGCCCTCTCCACGAGGGTTTCGGCATATCCCCCGGCCACCCCCGCCAGGGTCTTCATGGTGCAGGGGACCACCAGCATCCCGTCGGTGGGGAATGAGCCGCTCGAGACCGGGGCGGCGAAGTTCTTCTCGGACCAGTAATGGATGTTTTCGGGCCCCAGGTCGGCGCGGACCTTCTCCGTGGTTTCCGCCTCGTCCCCCCCGTGCCAGTCCACGCCGGCCTCGTCCCTGAGAATGCCGAAGGCGGGGGAGGATACCAGGAGGTGCACTTCTGAGGTTTTCACCAGTTCCCTGAGCACCCGGAGGCCCACGGGCGCCCCCGAGGCTCCCGTGACGGCGAAGACGTACCTTTTCATGGGGGATATTTTAGCACTTTTGATATGTCTTCCTTCCCCTCACGCCCCGCCGCCCCGCCTGCCCCTCAAGACAGGGGCAAGGGGCGTTCGTCGAGAACCTCACGATATTTAAGGATTTTTCCGCAAATGCCTTGCGGATGCTCGATGAATTCCCCGCATCCCCGAGCATCGGACGGAGCTGCGAAAATCGCCTCCTCCCAAGCGGGATTTTAAACGGGCAGCAAAGAAAATCCGCCGTTGCATCAACTCTCCCGCCGCTTGCCTCCATAGAGCCCCTGGGTGCAGAGCCAGAAATGTCTTGTAAATTAAAGAGCGAGGGCTTTCAACTGCACTCTACGGCATGGAAATTTGTTAGAATATCAAACTTCAACAAGTAATTATTCTTTTATAAGATTACGGATGAGATTAGGATGTAAGAGATAGAGATGATGGAAGACGCGAAAAAGACAAAAGAACAGCTCATAAGTGAATTGGCCGAACTGCGCAAGAGGGTCGCCTCGCTGGAAGACAAGGACTACGAGCACAGGAGCATATTTGAGGATTTCATAAGGGAAAGAGTGAGGCATAAGAGAATTGTCGAGGATTTGCCCGACCTCATATGCCGCTACAAGCCCGATACGACCATTACGTTCGTCAACGAGGCTTATGCAAATTATTTTGGCAAATCAGTGGAAGACCTCATCGGTAACAGCTTCCTGGAGCTTGTGCCCCCCGACGCTTGTGAGTATGTGAAAAAGAAAATAGCCTCGCTGGATATCAATTCGCCCGTCGTTACCATGGAGCATCAGGTCATTACCGACGACGGGCAGAGCAGGTGGCAGCTTTGGCGAGACCGGGCCTTGTTCGACGAATCGGGAAAGCTCGTAGAGATACAGGCCATCGGACAGGACATTACCGAGCGCAAGCAGGCGGAAGAGGCGCTTCGGAAGAGCGAAGAGAAATTCCGCCAGATGGCCGAGAACATTAGGGAAGTGTTCTGGCTCTTCGACTGGGAGGAACAGAAAGTCATCTACGTCAGCCCGTCCTACGAAGATATCTGGGGACGCCCGGCCCAGGACCTTTACGACAGGTATGACGAGTGGGCAGCGAGCATTCATCCGGAGGACCTGGATTTCGCGCGGGAATCTTTCGAGAAGGTCCTTCACTCGGGGGGCGGCGAGGAACGGCACTACAGGATCGTGCGGCCTGACGGCACGGTTCGATGGATATCGGACAAAGCCTATGCGATATATGACGGCGACGGAAAGATATTCCGAATTGCAGGCACGGCGGAGGACATAACGGAGCGCAAGCTCATGGAGGAGGAACTGAAAGCCCTGTCCCTCAAGGACGAGCTTACGGGACTATATAACCGGAGAGGATTTTCCGCCCTGGCGAAGCAACAACTGAAGATGGCCAACCGGTTGAAGAGGGGGATATTCATACTCTATGCCGACATCGACAACCTCAAACAGATTAACGACACCTTCGGCCACAACGAAGGCGACAGAGTGTTAATCGAAACCTCGGATATCTTAAAAAATAATTTTCGGGACTCCGACATCATCGCCCGCATCAGCGGAGACGAGTTCGTGATTATCCCGGTGGGGGCCGCCGGGGACAATATCGAGGTTGTTACAGCGCGCCTGCAGGAATGCATTGACGCTCATAACGAAAACAACCTCCGCGGCTACAAGATTTCATTAAGCGCCGGCCTGGCATATTATGACCCGGAAAATCCCGTTTCCGTGGATGAGCTGACATTGCAGGCCGACAAGGCGATGTATGAGCAGAAAAGGCGCAAACAAAGGCTTTAACTCAATTACTCTCTCTCTCAGCTTTCTACCGGAAATCCCTATTTTTTAGAAAGGCGCATTGCCCGCTCTCCATATTCGCGCTCCGCAATAACCCCTGCGGGTTCGAAACTTTGCCTGGTCTGGTTTCTCTTGGAGTTCACCCCGGCAGGCGGGTTCAGCTCCTCTTGCTGATTGACTTGTAGCGGACCTTCTTCTTGATGGCCGAGATGTAGGAGGGCCTTATGAGGCGGCCCAGTATTATCTCCTCTATCCGGTGGGCGCTCCAGCCGGCTACGCGGGACATGGCGAAGACCGGGGTGAAGAGCCTCCGGGGGACGCCCATCATGTCGTAGAGGAACCCGGAGTAGAAGTCCACGTTGGGGCAGACGGGCTTCCCCTTCCTCTCCTTGATAACGTCCACGGCGAGGCGCCCCACCAGGTCGTAGAGGTCGAACTCCTCCAGCCGCCCGGCCTTTTCCGCGAACTTCCTGGACTTTTCCTTGAGGATTATTTCCCGGGGGTCCGAGACCACGTAGACCGCGTGGCCCATGCCGTATATCTTGCCGGAGCCGTCGCCGTGGCGCTTGTCCATGAGGCCCTCGAGGTATCGGCGCACCTCGCCCTCGTCCTTCCAGTCGCGGACGTTTTCCCTTATTCCGTCCATCATGGCCATGACGGACTCGTTGGCCCCTCCGTGGAGGTGCCCCGCCAGGGATGCCACGCCGGCGGAGATGGCCATGAAGGTGTCGGTCTGGCTCGACGACACGGTCCTCACCGTGAAGGTCGAGTTGTTGCCTCCCCCGTGCTCGGCGTGCAGGATAAGGCATATGTCGAAGGCCCGGGCCACTTCCTCCGGGGGTTCCTCGCCAAGGAGCATGTAGAGGAAGTTCTGGGCCGTGCTGAGCTCGGGCCTGGGCTCTAAGAAGTCGCCGTTTCCGCCGTTTTTGCCCTGGGCGACCTTCCAGTTGTAGGCGATGATGGTGGGGAACTTGGCAATGAGCTCCATGCACTGGCGCGTTACGTCGCGGACGTCTGTGGAGCGCGGGCAGTCGTCGAACTTGTGGAGGGAGGCCACCGCGCTGTGGAGGGCGCTCATCTGGTCGTCGTTCTTGGAGTTGAAGCTTATTATCTGCTTGGCCACCTCCGGCAGGGACCTGCGTTTGCCCAGCTCACGGGAGAAGCTCTCCAGGTCCACCGAGGTCGGCAGCTCCCCGGTGAGGAGGAGGTACACGGTCTCCTCGAAGCCGTAGCGTCCGTCGCGCTCGATTCCCGCCACGATGTCCTCGACGTCGATGCCGCAGTAGATCAGCTTCCCCGGTATGGGGATGTTGTGCCCGTGGCGGTCCCGCTTGAAGGCCTTCACCTGGCCCTTCGTGGTGATGCCCACCACCACCCCGGTCCCGTCGGGGTTCCGGAGGCCCAGCTTGATGCGTTTCCTCTCAATCAGCTCCGGGTCGATGCGGTCGTGCTGTTCCTCGAGCATCGCTATCTTTTCGAGAAAACTTTCCATGTCATTCCTTCCTAACCTTTCAACGGCGGCGGCGCCCGGCGGCTTCGATTCCGGCCCGCAGGGCCGTAAAAAGCGCAGCTATAATTTTAATACATTTGGCCCCCACGGCGCCCGATTCGCGCCCCGGAGCCCGTGGGATTGCCCGACGGCCTTGATTTTCATGCGTTTTTCTGATGGCCCCATGTGCCGGGCCCCTTGCCCTCACCCGGCTTATTATATATAATAAGTGTCTATGCGGAAGCCGATTATAGCAGCCAACTGGAAGATGCACAAGACGGTCTCGGAGACCGAGGAGTTCCTAGGCGCCTTTCTCCCGGAGGTCCAGCACGTCGACAACGCCGAGATAGTCATAGCCCCCCCCTTCACCTCCCTTGAGCGGGCCTCGCGCAGGATGGCGAATTCCAACGTCGCGCTGGCCGCGCAGAACGTCTTCTACGAGGAAAAAGGGGCCTACACGGGCGAGATATCGCCCCTGATGGTGAAGAACGTGGGCTGCTCGTACGCCATCGTGGGACACTCCGAGCGCAGGCAGTATTTCCTCGAGACCGACGAGGCCATAAACAAGAAGGTCAACATCTGCCCCTCCTGCGGGCTCAAGGTGATATTCTGCATAGGCGAGAGCCTTGAGGAGAGGGAGGGCGGAAGGACGAACACAGTCCTGGACGTCCAGCTCAGGCGGGGGCTCGAAGGAGCCGACCTGGGCAACGTCGTCGTGGCCTACGAGCCCGTCTGGGCCATAGGCACCGGGGTTACCGCCACCACCGAGCAGGCCCAGGAAGCCCACAGGTTCATCCGCGACACCCTGCGCGACATCTTCGGCGACAAGGCCGACAGGACGCGGATACTTTACGGAGGCAGCGTCAAGCCCGACAACATAGACGACCTCATGGCGTGCGCCGACGTGGACGGCGCCCTCGTGGGCGGGGCAAGCCTCGAGGCCGAGAGCTTTTCGAGAATCGTTAAATTCAGGAGGACATGATATAAATGACTACGGCTTTGGTTGTGCTTCATATTTTTGTCTGCTTTTTTCTGATATTCATCGTCCTGATACAGGGCGGAAAGGGCGCCGAGCTGGGCGCCGCCTTCGGAGGGGGCTCGAGCCAGACGGTCTTCGGAGGACGGGGCGCCGCCACCTTCCTTAACAAGATGACCACAGTGATGGCCGTGGTATTCATGCTCACTTCCCTGATCCTGGCGATAGTGTCGACCAAGGGCGGCTCCGTCGTCGGCCAGTCGGCCCCGGCCAAGTCCGTGCCGGCCCAGCCCTCCGAGCCCGGCGCGCCGCCCATCGGCGGACCCGCCGCTCCCGAAATACCCCAACAAGAACCCATAGCGCCCGCGCCGCCGCCTCCGGCCCAGCAGTAACAAAGGTGCTTCGCCGAGGCCCCAGAGCGCTCAGGGACCCCCTGCTGTTGTTCCTGTCGCTTGTGGCGGCCCTCGGAATCGGGCTCCTGCCCTCGGGCTGCCGGCAAGAGCCCGAGATAAGGAACCCCGGCACCATAACCGTGGGCTCCCTGGCCGACGCCAAGAGGCTCCTCCCTCTTCTGGCCTCCGACAGCGCCTCGGGAGAGATAAGCGGCTGGGTCTTCAACGGCCTGACCAAGTACGACAAGGACATAACCATCGTGGGAGACCTGGCCGAGAGCTGGGATGTCAGCGAAGACGGCCTGGAGATAACCTTCCACCTGAGAGAGGGCGTCCTCTGGCACGACGGAGAGGACTTCACCGCCGGGGACGTCGTCTTCACCTACGAGACCGTCACTGACCCGGAGGTCCCCACCCCCTACGCCAGCAATTTCGGCCCCGTGGAGGCCGTGAGGGCCCTGGACGACCACACGGTGAGGGTGACCTACAGCGAGCCCTACGCCCCGGCCCTCGAATCCTGGGGCATGGGCGTCATCCCCGAGCACCTGCTCGAGGGCCAGGACATAACGCAGGAGAAGTTCACCCGCAACCCCGTCGGCACGGGGCCCTACAGGTTCAAGGAGTGGGTCACGGGGCAGAAGATAGTGCTCGAGGCCTTCGACGACTATTTCGAGGGACGGCCGGAGGTCGAGAGGTTCGTCATGCGCGTCATCCCCGACCCGGCGACGATGTTCCTGGAGCTCAAGTTCGGGGGCCTGGACTACATGGGGCTTACCCCTCCGCAGTTCAAGCTCCAGGCCAACACCGAGTACTTCGAGCGGAACTTCCAGAAGTTCAAGTACCCCGCTTTCGCCTACACCTACATGGGCTACAACCTCCTGGACCCCAAGTTCCAGGACAAGAGGGTCAGGAGGGCCATAACCCACGCCATAAACAAGCAGGACATCATAGACGGCGTCCTCCTGGGCTACGGCACCCCCTGTACGGGGCCCTTCCCGCCCGAGTCCTGGGCCTTCAACCCCCGGGCGAAGGACCCGGAATACTCGCCCAAGAAGGCCAGGGAGCTCCTGGCCGAGGCGGGGTGGAAGCCCGGCCCCGGGGGAGTCCTCCGGAAGGACGGCGAGCCCTTCACGTTCACCGTGGTCACCAACCAGGGGAACAACAACCGGATAAAGACCGCCCAGATAATCAGGGAAGACCTCAGGGCCGTGGGCATCGACATGGAGATAAAGGTTCTGGAGTGGCAGGCGCTGCTGCACGAGTTCATCGACAAGAAGCGCTTCGAGGCGGTCATCATGGGATGGGGCCTTTCCAGGGACCCCGACGCCTACATAATCTGGCACTCCTCGCAGACCAAGGAGGGGGCGTTCAATTTCATCTCCTACGAAAACGGGGAGGTGGACAGGCTCCTCATAGAGGGGAGGCGGACCTTCGACATGGAAAGGCGGCGCGAGATCTACCACCGGATACACGAGATACTGGCCGAGGACCAGCCCTACACCTTCCTCTACGTGCCCGACGCCCTGCCCGTCCTCCACAGGAGGTTCAAGGGCGTTGAGAAGGCCCCCCTGGGCATTTGGTACGACTTCATCCACTGGCGGGTGCCGCGGGACAGGGCCCGGTGGTATGAGTGAGATATTAATCCCTAAATTTTCGTGACTCCCTTTAATTCTTGATCGCCCGCGCCCTTTACAAAACAGAGTCCAGGCCATAGAATCTAAGTGATTAACTGAGAAACGGGAGGTAAAATGGCACATCCAAGGGTTCTTGCGTTCATCCTCGCCGGAGGCAAGGGAGAGAGGCTTTTCCCCCTTACGGCCATGCGTTCGAAGCC
>JASFVA010000006.1:0-18395 GCA_050050055.1 Nitrospirota bacterium | reverse complement strand
AAGCTGATGAAGGGCGCCATCCGGGGCGCGGAGGAAAACGAATATCCCCTTGTGAAGTAGCCCCGGCGACCGAAAGGCCCGCCCGGGGAGGCGGCGGAACGCGCTTTTCGCCTCCCGGCCGAAGGCCGCGGGAAGTCTGCCCCGGCAGATGTATGCTAATCTCATTGTACTGGAATGTACCGGGGCCGGGACCTTGACGGAAAAGGGAAAAGATAGGGCCATAAATTATCTCGCGGCTGCCTTGCTGGCCTTCGCCGTGTTCTTTGCGCTCTACTCCGTGCGCGCGGTGGACGACAACCGCCTCACGAGCTGGGCCGTGGTCTTCAGGAGCGTCGACGTCATGGGGCTCATGCCCCCGCTTGTATTTGGGGCTTTCGCGGCCTATGTCCTCTCCGGCAGGCGCTTCCCCGGCCTCGCCGCGCTGGGGGCAGGCTCTTTTCTGGCTGCCGTGCTTTTCTGGCGGGAGCCCGAGATGCTCGTGGACGCCTCCCGGTATTTCACGCAGGCCAAGCACCTCGCTCTCTACGGGCCGGGGTATTTCCTGGAGCACTGGGGGCGGGGCATCGAGGCCTGGACGGACCTGCCACTGGTCCCTTTCCTCTATGGGCTTTCCTTCAAGGTCTTCGGCGAATCGAGGCTGACCCTCCAGGTTCTTACCTCGCTGATGTTCTCCTCGACGGTCGTGCTCACGTCCCTCATAGGGAGGGACCTCTGGGACAGGACCACGGGAGACATGGGGGGAGCTTTCCTCATGGCCATGCCCTTCCTGTACACCCAGGTTCCGCAGGTGCTGGTGGACGTTCCTTCCATGTTCTTCCTCACCCTCGCGGTCTACGCCTTTCGGCGCGCCCTGAGGGAGGGGGGGCCGGGATGGTTTGCCCTATCGGCTGGGGCGATATCCGCCGCGGCGTTGTCGAAATACTCCCTGTGGCTTATGCTCTCGGTGCTTTTCGTTATTCTGCTCGTGAGCCTCGAGGCGGAGGAGATGGAGAGGCGCAGGGCCCTGGCCCTGAGGGGGCTTAAGATAGTCGCCCTCGGGGCGATAATCCCCATACTCTTCGTCCTCTACAAGCTCGACGTTGTCTCGGGCCAGATGTTTCTGCTTTTTACCTACCAGAAGGCGGGGCTCGACCGGTGGACCGAGAGCTTCACCTCGACATACCTTTTTCACGTCCATCCGTTCCTGACCGCCGCGGCCCTTTACTCGGTTTACGCGGCCAAGAGAAAGGGGGATTTCAGGTACGTCATGGTGGTGTGGCTCGTCTTCCTGATGGTCCTTCTTGGCATAAGGAGAATACGGTATCTTATCCCGGTCTTTCCCATGCTCGCCCTGATGGCCTCTTACGGCATACAGGATATCGAGAAGGAAAGGCTGAGGCGTTTCGTCGTTCTGCTGGCGGTCTCCTTCTCCCTCGTGATCGGCGTGTTCGCCTACGTTCCCTTCTTGCGAACCAACTCCATATCGAACCTGATGCATGCGGGCCGGTTCCTGGATACGCTGGACGGAGAGGTCGCAAGGGTAGACACACTGCCCCAGAAGAGCATGGTCAACCCCGCCACGTCGGTCCCCCTGCTCGACATCTATACGGGCAAGAAAATACTATACGACTACGAATTCAGCACCCACCTGACCCAGGGGGAAATCGCGGCTTCGTCGCTGAGGTTCACCTGGGAGTACGCCAACCCTCCTTACTACGTTCCGGACGAAGATGCGGCCGCCGATCTGCTCGTTCTGATAACGCCGGGGCCAGCGCCCAGGAGCGCCTTGCGGCAGCGAGGATACGGTTTCCTGAGGCGGTTCGACGTCTCCGCGGGCCTCTACCGGTATATACCTTTCGTAGAGGTCTATAAGCTACAAAAAGAATAATTGACAAAATCGTCCCTCTATGCTAACTTAAGCCACTTTTAGGCGCAAAAGCGAGCAAAGAAGAGAAGTTGCAACGTAAAAGGGGGGTAGAAATGGAAAGAAGCAAACTTGCGTTGATTAGTGCGCTCTTCATCGCGGTTCTCGTGGCCATTCCCTTGGGAGCGTCCACGGCGTTTGCTCAGGACACCGGCGGCGAGAGCACGGCTGGCTACGGGCAGTCCCCGGGCTATGGGAGCGCCCCGGGTTACGGCGAAGCGGCACCTGCCGCGGGCTATGGCGAGGCGGCACCTGCCGCGGGCTATGGCGAAGCGGCACCTGCCGCGGGTTACGGCGAGGCGGCACCTGCCGCGGGTTATGGCGAAGCGGCACCTGCCGCGGGCTATGGCGAGGCGGCACCTGCCGCGGGCTACGGCGGAGAAGCGGCACCTGCCGCGGGCTATGGCGGAGAAGCGGCACCTGCCGCTGGCTACGGCGGAGAAGAAGCACCTGCCGCGGGCTACGGCGGAGAAGCGGCACCTGCCGAGGCCGGAGCTGCCAAGGAAGCGGCCACACCCGGATACAAGGCGGGCGGCGCGGCTCCCATCGAGTCCGTGAAGAAGGCAGAAGCCAAGAAGGTAGTGGCCAGGCCGGCGAGGAAGAAGATGGACTTCGGCTTCATCGCTTCCGGCCTCCTCGTGGGCCTTCTGCTCGGATGGGTCCTCCAGCGCGGAAGGTTCTGCATGAACACCGCCTTCAGGGACACGATATTCATCAAGGACATGACCCTCCTCCGGGCCTACGCCATCGCCCTGATGGTGACAATTGTCGGGGCGCACCTGCTCAACGACATGGGCCTCCTGCACCTGAGGAGACAGCCGTTCCTGCCCGTTGCGCAGATAGTCGGGGGCTACGTCTTCGGCCTTGGCATAGTGCTGGCGGGCGGGTGCGGAAGCGGCATCTGGTACAGGGCCGGCGAGGGGCAGTTAGCTTCCTTCGTCGCCATAATGGGTTTCTTCGGGGGAATCGTCACGACCGTCGACGGCCTCCTGAAGCCCCTGAACAGCTGGATGATGAGCATCAGCCTGCCCATAGGAGGCCAGAGGTTCCCCGGGCTTTGGCACATATTGCCCGTCGGCGACAGCACGGCCGTCAAATGGGCCGTCATCGCCGTTTTAGTGGTGGCCGGCTTCATTTTCATCCAGAAGGACAAGCCCTTCAGCCTGGGCAAGCAGAAGGGGTACTACTGGTCCCTCACCGGGCTTCTGGTGGGGCTGATAGCGGTGCTGGCGTTCTGGGCTTCGGAGTACTTCGGCGGCTTCGCCAGGGGCCTTTCCTTCACCACCCCCACGAGGGAGATCTTCTACACCGTCTTCAACGGGGACGCGCATTCCCGCTTCTTCCCGGTACGGGAGCTTGGCTTCGTGAAGACCACGTGGGGGGTGTTCTTCATCCTCGGCGTTCCCATAGGCTCTTATCTTAGCGCCCGGGGGTTCAAGGAGTTCTCTTGGAAGACCCCCCCAGCCAAGGAGATGCTAACGGTCTTCGGCGGAAGCCTCATGATGGGTTTCGGGGCTTCCACGGCCCTTGGCTGCAACATGGGGCAGGGCATAACCGGGTTCTCGACCCTCTCCATCGGAAGCATCTCGGCCACTATCGCCATAATCCTGGGCAACTGGACGATGGTCTATTTCAAGTTCATAAAGCCCATGGGCGACCTGGACCTCGACTGATAGAGCTGTTCTCGAGGCCGGAGGGGATGCGAATCTCCTCCGGCCTTTTTTCATGCCCCGCGGACAACATCCCCCTTGCAACTGTTAAAATAGGCCCATGGATATCGACGCGAGGGACCTGGGCGAAAAGGAGGTCATTCTAAGGCTCAGGGAGATCTTCAAAACCAGGGGCGGCGAGCAGCTGCGCGTCGACATCGCCGTGTCGGGCCGGGGGCTCGCCAACAAGATAAGGGCCTTCGCGAAGATGTCGGGTTACGATGTCGAGTGCCACGACAGGGACGGGTATCTCGAGGTCAGAATATCGGGTTCCTCCTGCCGTTGCGGTTGAGGGAGCGAAAGTTGCCGTAAATATGTGTTTTCTAACTTACCTACGAATTGCGGTTTCCATATTCGTCCCGTCAATGTATAATTCATGGTATCCGACAACATCAGAAGGAGGGGTAGTTAGATGAGGATTTTGCTGAGGGTGATTTTTGCGGGCATTTTGGTAATGGGCCTGACTCTTGGCCTCGCAGGATGCAAGGAGGCGGAATACGGCGCCGAGTCGCCGGAAGCCGTCCAGGAGGAGGCCGCGGGCTACCCTGAACAGGGTCCCGGCTACGGCGAACAGGGTCCCGGCTATGGCGAACAGGGTCCCGGTTATGGCGAACAGGGTCCCGGTTACGGCCAGCAGGGCCCCGGCTACGGCGAGCAGGGTCCCGGCGCCGGCCAGCCCGGGGCAGAGGAGGAGCAGGGCAAGTAGGGCTTTCGCTCCAGCAGGGTTTTTTTGCCGGGGTTGCGGTTATGCCGCAGCCCCGGTGTTTTTGTGCGCACGCATGAGAGAAACGGGGGAGCTGTTTTTTCTATAATATAAGTATGGACTTAAATCCCCGTATTCCCCATGAGATAAGCTCCCCCCGTGGCACCCTGGTTCTCGGGGGCGGCCTCGCCGGGCTGTCCGCCGGATACCGCCTGTCCAAGGAGGGCCGCAGGGTGAGCGTTGTCGAGGCCGACCCCTTCGTCGGGGGGCTGTCGAGAACGGTGAGCGTGGGAGACTTCCTCTTCGACCTCGGCGGCCACAGGTTCGTGACCAAGGACAAGGGCGTGGAGCTCGTTGTGAAGCTCCTTATGGAGGGAGAGCTCATAACGGTCTCCCGTTCGAGCAAGATCTATCTTCGCAACAAGTTTTTCGACTACCCCCTCACCCCGAAGAACGCCCTCTCCGGCCTGGGGATATTGACCGTGGCCCGCATACTGGCCGATTATTCGCTGGAGAGGCTCAGGTCCGTCGCTGGAAACGGCCGGTGCGTCTCCCTGGAGGACTGGGTCGTAAAGAACTTCGGCCGCACGATGTTCAACATCTATTTCAAGGAGTACAGCGAAAAGGTCTGGGGCATCGACTGCCAGAGGATCAGCGAGAAGTGGGTGGAAAAGCGCATACGGGGGCTGTCGCTTGCGAAGGCCCTCAAGAACGCCTTCTTCAAGTTCAGCGGCAGGGAGATACCAACCCTGGCCGACACCTTCCTGTATCCCCGGCGGGGCATAGGGAGAATCGCCCAGCGCCTGAGGGAAGAGGTGGAGAGGGAAAATTCCGTGCACACCTCCTCTCCCGCCGTCGCGGTGGGGCACGATGGCCGGAGGGTGCGGTCCGTCACCGTCAGGCACCCGGAGGGGGACCAGGTGGTCGAGCCGGGCAACGTCGTCTCCACCATCCCCCTGCCCGCGCTGGTTAAGATGATGGACCCCGCTCCGCCACGGGAGGTCCTCGAGGCAGCAGGAAGGCTCAGGTACCGCGACCTCCTCCTGGTGGCCGTCATCGTCGGGCGCGACAGGGTCACGGACCAGACATGGATATACATACCCGAAAAGAAGATTCCCTTCGGCAGGATACACGAGCCCAAGAACTGGTCCGACGAGATGGCCCCCACGGGCAAGACCCTCCTGGTCGTGGAATACTTCTGCTTCAGGGGGGACGACACCTGGAACGCCTCGGACGAGGAACTTTCAAGGACTACGGCCAGGGGCCTCGAAAGCCTGGGTTTCATAAAAGAGGCCGAGGTCACGGGGACCGAGGTCGTGAGGATCCCCGGGGCCTACCCCCTCTTCGAGCTCGGTTTCGAGGAGCACTGCGAAAGGCTCTATTCCTGGCTCGACGGGTTCGACAACCTGCACATCGCCGGACGCTCCGGCACCTTCCAGTACTACAACATGGACCACGCCATGCTTTCGGGCTTCGAGACGGCGGAACTCATCCTCAACGGTGGTGATAGGCGGTGAAGTGCGCCCTTGTGGTGCCTGCGTGGGTCCCCGAGGAGATTTTTTCTTCCAAGACCGCGGGCTCCCAGATCAACTACTGGCAGCCCCTGGGCACGCTCTATGTCGCCGCCTGCCTCCTTAGGGCCGGGCACGGGGTCAAGTTCCTAAACGGCGCCTTCCTTCCTCACGACCGGATAATGCGCCAGCTCGAGGAGTTCGGGCCCGATGCGGTGGGCCTGTACTCGACCACCTTCGGCTGGGACAAAGCCGAGCGCGCGGCCGGGGACATTAAGAAGCTCCGCCAGGACATTTTCGTCTTCGCCGGGGGGCCTTATCCCGTGGCCAGGGGGGGCCGTTGCCTGGAGGAAGGGGGGCGCTCCATCGACGCGGTGATCACCGGCGAGGGCGAGATAACCTCGGTGGAGCTTCTCGAACGGCTCGAAAGAGGCCAGAGCCTCCGGGGGGTCGAGGGAATAGCCTACAGGGAAAACGGCTCCGTGGTGGAAAACGAGCCCAGGCCGCTTATCGAGGACCTCGACTCCATCCCCTTCCCGGCCCGCGAGCTCCTGGGCGACGCCATGAACTACGCTCCGCCGCCGGCCACCTACCGCAGGAAGCCCGTGGCGGTGATGATAACCTCCCGGGGCTGCAACAGGCGGTGCATCTTCTGCTTTCAGATGGACAAGAGCCGCAGGAGCGGCATACGTTACAGAAGCGTGGAAAACGTAATCGCCGAGATAGAGCACGTGCTGGCCCAGGGCTACAGGGAAATCAAGTTCATCGACGACACCCTCGCCGCAGACTACGACAGGGCGATGGCCCTGGCCCGGGAGATAAAGCGCCGGGGCCTCGATTTCACCTGGTTCGCCTCGGCCTGCGTAAACCAGGTGGACAAGCCCCTCCTGGAGGCCTTCAAGGACGCCGGGTGCTGGGCCATACTCTTCGGCGCCGAGAGCGGGGTCCAGAAGAACCTCAACACCATACGCAAGGGCATAACCCTGGAGCAGACGAGGAAGGCGGTGAGGGCCGCCAAGGAGGCGGGTCTCATGGTTCTCACGCCGTTTTTGTTCGGCCTTCCGGGGGAGACCTTCGAGGAGGGGCTGGAGACCATTGAGTTCGCCTGCGAGTTAGACCCTGACGTGGCTAACTTCCACGCCCTTACGCCTTTCCCCGGCACGGAGCTTTATGAAAACCTCGAGAAGTACGGCACGGTGAGCGACGAGCTCTCGGACTACACCTACCAGGGCATAGCCTTCACGCCCCACACCATGACCAGGGAAGAGGTGGCGGAGTTGAGGCAGAGGGCCTTCAGGCGTTTTTATTCAAGGCCCAGGTTCCTTCTCCGGCGGCTGCTTGCCATCCGCACGGCCCACGACGTCCAGGTTGCCATAAAGGGCATCGTGGGGCTCTTCTGGCTCTGGGCCAGGCCGGGGCTTTTCAAGAGAGGGGGTTGATATGGCGAGGCGGATATTAATCATTTTCCTTTTGCTTACGCTGGCCTCCTGCGCCGCCTTGGGCGACAGGATGGAGGCGAGGCGCTGGTACGACCTGGGCCTCGAGCACAGCGAGGCCGGCCGCAACATGGAGGCCGAGGAATCCTTCAGGCGCGCCATTAGCATAAGCCCCGGATACGCCGGGGCCCACGACGGCCTGGGCAGGGTCTATCTCGACACGGGCCGGCACGAGGATGCCATAGAGAGCTTCGAGAGGGCCGTGGAGCTGAGGCCGGGCAACGCGGGCTACCTTAAAAACCTCGCCGAGGCCTACGCCCGGACCTCCAGATACCAGAAGTCCATAGAGACTCTCACGCGGGCCCTCGAGCTCAAGCCCGGCGATTCCGGCTTGCGGTTTTCCCTGGGCATGGTCTACCTGATGAAGGGGGACAGGGCCCTGGCGATGGAGGAGTACAAGGTCCTCCGCCGCACGGACCCGGAGCTGGCGGCGGAACTCTGGGAGCTGATTCTCAGGTAGCCGAGATGGGCCGGAGAGGAAGAAGGTTCTATGAGAGGGGCATACGCTTCAAGTGCCAGGGCTCGGGGAGGTGCTGCCTGGCCCGGGAAGATTACGGCTACGTGTACGTCACGCTCGAGGAGCGGAGGGCTATAGCAAGGCTCCTGGGGATATCGACCCTCAAGTTCACGAAGGGGTACACGGAGAAGACCGACGGGGAGTATCACCTGAAGGGGGCCGACAGGGACTGCCTGTTCCTGAAGGACAGCCTCTGCGGCATCTACGCTGCCAGGCCCCGTCAGTGCCGCACGTGGCCCTTCTGGCCCGAGAACATGAGGCGCGACGTCTGGGAAAGGGAGGTCGAGCCGTATTGCCCCGGGGTGGGGAAGGGGCGGCTTTATTCCGCGGAAGAGATAGACGCCATCGTCGAAGAGGGCGCGGACTGATCAGACGGCCAGGTATTCTTTCACCAGCCGAGGGTACATCCTGGGGTTGAAGAGGATGTTGGTCATCGTGTAGCACTCGTGGGAGCAGAAGCATCCCTTCTCGATGCGCGAGACTACGTCCCTGGCCCGGGGGCTTTCGAGGACCTTCTTCAAGTCGCCCCCCTGGTCCCTGAGGCTGCCCATGCGAAGGCCCTCCTCGAAGGTCTCGCAGGGATAGACGCCGCCCGTCTCGGTCACCACGAGGTTGAGCCTGCCGGCGTAGCAGGGGAGCTGGCAGGCGTTTTCCTTCATGGTGCGGTAGATGGTCCTTCGCTGGAGGATGTCCTGCGCGGCCTTCAGCCTCGCCCCCCTGAAGCTATACATGGGGGCCTTGCCGCGCTTGAGGTCCGTCTCGAGCTTTTCGATGGTCTCGAGGTATTTGTCCAGGTCCACGTCCTTCGAGCCCTCCTCGCGGGTGCTCCCCCTCACGAGCGAGACCGTGTGGGTCTTTATGCGGTCGAGGGTCCGGACGAACTCGATTATCTCGTCCATGTTGTCCTGGTTCTCGGCGCAAAAGACGGTGTTTACGCCGAGTTCGAAATTGCCGTACACGTCCAGGAGACCCTTCAGGGCCTCGTAGGTGCCGAGGACCTTGTTGAAGCTTCCGGGCACGCCCCTGAGGGCGTCGTGCCGCTCGCCCACGCCGTCGAGGGAGAGCTTCACGGCCACCACGCTCCGGGGGCAGGCCCTGATTATCTCCTCGGTCCTCTCCCTTATCAGGTCGGGCATGAGGGCGTTTGTGGAAAAGAGCATTATGGAGGGGGAGTTCCTCTCGTAGAAGGCCCTGCTGACCTCGGCGATGTCTTTTCTGAGGAATACCTCGCCCCCCGAGAAGGCGAGCCACAGAAGCGGCCCCAGGGAAGAGGCGAGCCTTTCCAGCTCCCTAAGCGAAAGCTCCGAGGAGGCGGCGTCCTCGTCGTCGTCGGAGTAGAAGCAGAAGGGGCAGCGGGCGTTGCACCTCCGGGTGAGGAAGACCGTGAGGTGGATGGGGCGCCTCTTTAAGAAGATGTCGGGGACGAACCTCAGGGGGGAGTGCATCGCCTCAGCTCCTCAGGGCGCCGAGCAGGCCGCCGGCGGCCACCGGCAGGGGGTAGAGGGCCGTGTAGTAGAGGACGGCCCCCAGGGTGAAGGCGACTCCCGCCGCCCTTGCCATGGAGCGGATGAAGTTCATGTTGACGAAGAGGTTGAGGCCGCACGTGGCCGCCAGGGCGACGAGGAGCGCGCCCTGGCCCGTCACCAGGAAGAGCGCCAGGAGCACGGCGCAGGCGAACCAGCTTACGACATCGGACTTTAGCTCCACGGAGGCGGTGCCCGAGTCCCTGAAGAGGTCCCTGTTCCTTATCGAGTACATGGTCCAGTAGAAGGACTTCCTGAAGGCGTTTCTGAGGGAGCCCCAGAGGGAGTAGTCGAAGATGTGCTCCACCTGGAGCGTCGGCTCCATCCTGAGCTCCACGCCCCCCCTCTTGACCCTGTGGCTGAACTCCACGTCCTCGAGTATGGGCATGAAGTCTTCGTCGAAGCCGCCGCTCTGCTCGAAGAGCTCTCTCGATATTATCATGGCGTGCGTGGCCACGTAGTCGGGGCGGGGGTGCTTCGTCTCGGAGTAGTTCACGAAGAGGGCCTGGAAGGTGCTGAAGAACCTCCCGTCGTGGGCGATGGGGCTGTAGGTCCCCCCGGTAACCGTCTGGGGCCTGGTGTAGAATGCGCGGACCGCCACGTCGAGCGTGTCTTCGCGCACGATGCAGTCGGAGTCGATGAAGAAGAGGGCGTCCCCCCGGGCCTCCCTGGCCCCGGCGTTCCTCGCGGCGGCCGCCCCGGAGCGCCCGGCCAGCGAGACGAGCCTGCAGGGGTAGCGCTTTATTATCTCCACGGAATCGTCCGACGAGGCGTCGTCGACGGCGATTACCTCGAAGTTGTCGTAGCGGTTGCTGAAGAGGGCTTCCAGGCACTTGCCTATGGTCTTGGCGCCGTTATGGTTTGGAACAATGACCGAAAGAAACGCTCTTTCAGCGCTGGAGCCTTTCATAACTGCAAAGTAACACATTTGAGGAAAGGGGGTCAAACGCGCGGCGTCCTTGTGCGGGTCGCGGTTTTCTGATAATATAGTTCATTGAAGTTTCATTTTAATTTAAAGGGATAAGCGATAATGTTCAAGGGAACCACGATACTTTGCGTCAGGCGCGACGGCAAGGTCGCCATGGCCGGCGACGGGCAGGTCACGCTGGGAAACACGGTGCTCAAGCACAACGCCAGGAAGACGCGTAAGCTCTACGAGGACAAGGTGCTGGCGGGTTTTTCGGGAGCCACCGCCGACGCCTTCACCCTCTTCGAGAAGTTCGAGGGCAAGATACAGACCTACAGGGGAAACCTCACCAGGGCCTCGGTGGAGCTCGCCAAGGACTGGAGGACGGACAAGATACTCAGGAGGCTCGAGGCCCTTCTCATAGTGGCGGACACCGAGCATACCTTCATGATCTCCGGTAACGGCGACGTCATAGAGCCCGGAGGGGGCATCGCCGCCATAGGCTCCGGGGGGCCCTTCGCCCAGGCGGCGGCGGAGGCGCTTTTCGAAAACACCGGCCTTGACGCCAGGGGCATCGCCGAAAAGGCGATGACGATAGCCGCAGGCATATGCATCTACACCAACAACGAGATGACGATGGAGGAGCTTGGCTGATGGAAGAGCTCACCCCAAGGAGGATAGTCGAGGAGCTCGACAAGTTCATAATAGGGCAGCAGAACGCCAAGAAGGCCGTGGCCATCGCGCTCCGGAACAGGTGGCGCAGGCAGCGGCTCTCGGACGAACTCAGGGACGAGGTCCTTCCGAAGAACATAATCCTCATCGGCCCCACCGGCGTGGGCAAGACCGAGGTGGCAAGGAGGCTCGCCCGCCTCGCCGAGGCCCCCTTCGTCAAGGTGGAGGCGTCGAAGTTCACCGAGGTCGGCTACGTGGGCAGAGACGTGGAGAGCATGATAAGGGACCTCGCGGAGGTCTCCCTGGGGATGGTGAGGGCCGAGCACATGGAGAAGGTCCAGAAGCGGGCCGAGGAGCACGCCGAGGAGAGGCTCCTGGACATCCTCGTGCCCAAGCCCAGGCGGGTGGGCGTCCCCGGCACTCCCGAGGAGGAAAGGGAGACGTATAAGGAGACGAGGGAGAAATTCCGGTCGCAGCTGAGGGAAGGGAAGCTCGAGGACCGCTATGTAGAGATCGAGGTGAGGGAGAAGGCGATGCCCTTCGGTGTCATCTCCAACGTGGGCCTCGACGAGATAGAGATGAACATAAAGGAGATGCTCGGAAACATCATGCCCGAAAAGCCCAAGCGCAAAAAGGTGAAGGTCTCCGAGGGCCGGGTGATACTCACGCAGGAGGAGGCCAACCGGCTCATAGACATGGAGAAGGTCACCAAGGAGGGCCTTGGCAAGGCCGAGCAGCTGGGCATAGTGTTCATAGACGAGATAGACAAGGTGGCAAGCACGGGCGGAGCCCCGGGGGGTCCCGACGTCTCGCGCGAGGGAGTGCAGCGCGACCTTCTCCCCATAGTGGAGGGCTCCACGGTCTCCACGAAGCACGGCCCCGTGAAGACGGACCATATACTGTTTATCGCCGCGGGGGCCTTCCACACCGCCAAGCCCTCGGACCTCGTCCCCGAGCTACAGGGCAGGTTCCCCATAAGGGTCGAGCTCGACGCCCTCAGGAAGGAGGATTTCAAGCTCATCCTCACAGAGCCAGACAACGCCCTGATAAAGCAGTATACGGCCCTGATGGAGACGGAGGACTTCAGGATAGAGTTCACCGAAGACTCCATAGACGAGATAGCCGAGATAGCCGACAAGGTAAACGACAAGGCCGAGAACATCGGCGCCAGGAGGCTGCACACGGTGCTCGAAAAGCTCCTGGAGGACGTATCCTTCGAGGCCCCCGAGGCGCGGGGCGGGCACCTGGTCATCAACAGGGAGTACGTCAAGGAAAAGCTGGCCGGAGTGGTGGAGGATGAGGACCTCAGCAGGTATATTCTTTAGGCGGGCCGCGCTGGCGGCGGCCTTGGCGGGGGCGCTCGCCCTCCTGGGGTGCTCCTCGGGGAAGCACGCCGAGCGACGCTACGCGCCCTCTTTCGAGGAGGAGCCCACCGTCAGGGTCGGCATAGCCTCCTGGTACGGTCCGGACTTCCACGGAAAGCTCACAGCCTCCGGAGAGCCCTACAACATGTATGAGCTCACCGCCGCCCACAAGACCTTCCCCCTGGGCACCAGGCTCAGGGTCACGAACCTCCAGAACGGGAAATCCGTCCTCGTCACGGTCACCGACAGGGGCCCCTACGTCGGGGGGCGCGAGATCGACCTCTCCTACGCCGCGGCCAGGAGGCTCGACATAATCGGGCCCGGCACCGCCAGGGTGAAGATAGAGCCCTTCGGCCGCGACCTCCGCTACGTGAAGTACAACAAGTCCTACAGCATAGAGAAGGGCCCGTTCACCGTGCAGATAGGCTCTTTCTCCGACCGGCTGAACGCCCTGAGGGTCGTAAAGGGCCTGAGCGACCGGTACGAGAGCCGGGACCCCTATGTCTTCGAGGCCGACACCGAAGGGGGCAGGCTCTACCGCGTGCGCATCGGCAAGTTCACGACACGCCAAGAGGCCCAGAGCCTCGCCAACGACCTCCTCGGAGACGGCTACTCCGTGATGGTCTGCCCCTACGAGGAGCAGATTTAGCGCCTCACAGCGGTAGTCCGCCCGGGCTTTCCCGGGTGCCTCTTAAGAGTCGTTACTCCGTGGCTGACCGCCATTTGCTCCGCCCTCGGCGCGCCTAACGCCACCTGATTCTCAGATCGGCGGACGTATGTCGAAGACCGTGACCACCAGGAGGGGGAGGGTGGCCACCAGGTTGACGAAGACGTGGGCCGATACCGGTGCTAAGAGGGTCTTCCTTCTTTCATAGATGATGACGAAGGCGATGCCGAAGAGAAATATCCTCAGGCTGTTGAAAAGGTCGTACTGGTGAAAGGCGGCGAAGGCCAGCGACTGGAGGCCTCCGGCCCAGGCCACGGAAAGTCTCGACTTGAGCGCGTTATAGAGGAACCCGCGGAAGAAAAGCTCCTCGGCCAGGGGCCCCACGGTGATCGCGGTGACAAGGAGCGCTATGAAGACCCCGCTGTTTGAGGCCGTGCCGATGTCGCCCAGCGCCTCGGGCCTGCCCATCCCGGGCTTGAGGATGAGGGCCGGGATGAACAGCAGGGCTCCGCACACCAGCAGAATGAGGAACATGTACCACGAGGACACCACGAACTCCTTGGCGAGCTTGCGAAGCGCCGTGCGCTCGAAGACAGGCCAGAGCCTTCCCTTCTTGCACTGGAACAGGGCATAGAGTATCAGGCTCGAAAGCGACAGCACCACCACGGCGAATTGGTATAGCTGGGCCCTCTGGGGCCCTAGGCCCGCGAAGCTGAGCCTCTGGAAGAGGGCGAGCACCACGAGGAGGCCCAGGCCCAGGAGGATGTCGCGAACCGGCCAGGGCGGGTTCGTGCCGCGGGGCTCGTATGTGGCCGATTCTTTGGGTTCTTCCATAGTGTCCGCGCAATTGCCTGGATGATTCTAATCTATCCGCTATCGGCAAAACTGTCAAATGATATGTGTGATGATCCGCCCTTGGATACCGGAGAGTGGTTTATTTTATAATGTTATATGCTCGACGAGATAAGCCGAAAGGTGAGGTCCGCCACGAGGCTCACCCGCGAAGACGCCCTCGAACTGTTCCGGACGGACGACATCTTCACGCTGGGCGAGCTCGCCTCGCTGGCGGCGGCCTCGCATAACGGGGGGAAGGCCTACTACGTGCGGAACATCCACGTCAATCCCACGAACATATGCGTGAACCGCTGCCGCTTCTGCGCCTTCAGCCGCTCCAGGGGGGAGGAGGGCGCCTACGAGATGACGGTGGACGAGATACTCATGAACATCAAGGAGGCCATGCCGGTCAGCGAGGTCCACATAGTCGGGGGGCTGCATCCCGACTGGCCCTTCGAGCACTACCTCGACATGCTCTCGGCCATCAGGGAGAGGTTCCCGGAGCTCCACCTGAAGGCCTTCACCGCCACGGAGGCAGACTACTTCGCCAGGAGGAGCGGCCTGGGTCTGGAGGAGGTCCTCGAGAGGCTCAAGGAGAGCGGCCTGGGCTCCATGCCTGGCGGGGGCGCCGAGATATTCAACAGTTTCGTAAGGAGCGAGCTCTGCCCCGAGAAGCTCTCGGGCGAAGGATGGCTCCGGGTGATGGAGGCGGCCCACGGCTGCGGCATAAGGACGAACGCCACCATGCTCTACGGCCACCTCGAAAGCCTCGAGGACAGGGTGGACCACCTCTTAAGGCTCCGGGAGCTTCAGGACCGGACGAGGGGGTTCCAGGCCTTCATCCCCCTTTCGTACCATCCCCTCGATACCGACATAGGGGGGAGGGGCTCCTCCGGGATAGACGACCTCAAGACCATGGCCGTGAGCCGCCTCGTGCTGGACAACGTGGCGCACATCAAGGCCTACTGGGTCATGCTCGGCGAGAAGATATCGCAGCTGGCCCTCCTTTTCGGGGCCGACGACCTGGACGGCACCGTGATAGACGAAAAGATAACCTATTCCGCTGGGGGCGTGAGCAGAAAGAGCATCACGGAAGAGGAGCTCGTAAACCTCATAGGGCGAGCCGGCAGGGAGCCGGTGGAACGGGACTCCTTCTACAGGCCCGTCAAGAGGGCGGGGGTAGCCGGATGAAGCCCGGAAGGATGGCGAATAAGACGGCCCTCGCCCTGTTCAAGGAGGCGGGGCCCCTCGAGCTGGGGAGGATGGCCGACGAGTTCAGGGCCGAGCTCCACCCCGGGGGCACGGTCACCTTCGTGGTGGACCGGAACATAAATTACACGAACGTCTGCATAAACCGCTGCCGCTTCTGCGCCTTCTACCGCGACGAAGACCACCCCGAGGGCTACGTGCTTTCCAGGGACGAGCTTTTCGAGAAGGTCGAGGAGACCCTCTCTCTCGGGGGCACCCAGATACTCATCCAGGGGGGGCTGAACCCGGGGCTGGACCTGGACTATTACCTCGACCTCCTGGGCTCCATAAAGGAGCGCTTCGACATCAACGTACACGGCTTTTCGCCGCCGGAGATAACCCATATCGCCGAGGGCTCCGACATCACCGTCCGGGAGGCCCTGGGCCTCCTCCGGGAGGCCGGGCTGGACTCCATACCCGGCGGGGGGGCCGAGATACTGACGGACAGGGTCAGGGAGTTCATGAGCCCCCGGAAGCTCAAGGTCGGGGGATGGCTGAAGGTCATGCGCGAGGCGCACGGGCTGGGCATGAGGACCACGGCCACGATGATGTTCGGAGCGAACGAAAGGGCCGAGGACATCATCGAGCACCTGGAGAGAATAAGGGAGCTCCAGGATTCTACAGGGGGCTTCACCGCCTTCATCCCCTGGTCGTTCCAGCCGGGGAACACCGAGTTCCAGGGGATGCCCCCCGCCACGGCGGTGGATTACCTGAGGGTGCTTGCCATCTCAAGGCTCTACCTCGACAACGTCCCCAACATCCAGGCATCGTGGGTCACGCAGGGGCTTAAGATGGCCCAGGTAGCCCTCCGCTTCGGGGCCAACGACATGGGCTCCACGATGATAGAGGAGAACGTGGTCAAGGCGGCCGGTGTAAGCCACAAGGTGTCGCTGGAGGAGATGGTCGGGGCCATCAAGGCGGCCGGTTTCGTTGCGGCGCAGCGGGACACATACTATAATCTGCTAAAGACTTATTAGAGGCTGGAGGTATCATGGCTGAAGATCTCTATGACGTCATCATCATCGGGGGCGGGCCCGCCGGCCTTAGCGCGGCGCAGTACGCCGCGCGGTCGAGGCTCAGGACCATAGTGCTGGACAGGTCCGAGACCGCCGGGGCCCTGGCCTACACAAACAGGATCGAGAACTACCCCGGCGTGACCGAGCCCCTGAGCGGCAAGGAGCTCCTCGAGAGGTTCCGGAAGCAGGCCGTCGATTTCGGCGCGGAGTACCAGGGCGACACCCAGGTCGTGGGGGTGAAGCTCGACGGCCTGGTGAAGGAGGTGTTTACCCTCGACAAGACCTACCTCGGCAAGACCGTCATCGTGGCCACGGGCTCCATGGGCCGCAAGGCCGCCATACAGGGCGAGGCCGAGTTCCTGGGCAGGGGCGTCAGCTACTGCGCCATCTGCGACGCCGCCTTCTTCAAGGGGAAGACCGTCTGCGTCCTGGGCGACTCCGAGGAGGCGGCCAAGGAGGCGGGCCTCCTTTCCAAGTACGCGGGCAAGGTCTACCTGATCTCCCCCATCCCGAAGCTCAAGGTCGAGAGCGATTATCCGGCCCTGCAGGCCGACAACGTGGAGGTGGTCCTGGGCAGGAAGGTCACCGCCATAATGGGCGACGAGGCCGTGGAGAAGATAAGGACGAAGGACACCAAGGGCAACGAGAGCGAGCTCGGGGTGGCGGGCGTCTTCGTCTATATCCACGGCTCGAGGCCCATCGTGGACTTCCTGGCGGAGAGCGTCCATACCTCCGACAACGAATGCGTCGTCGTAAACAGGATGATGGAGACCACCGTGCAGGGGGTCTTCGCCGGAGGAGACGTCACGTGCACGGAGGTCAGGCAGGTCGTCATAGCGGCCTCAAACGGCTGCATCGCGGCGCTTTCAGCCGAAAAATACATCGCCCACAGGAAGAGAAGGAAGCTCGACTGGCACTGAGGGCGCTTCGCTTTGCGCGCGAGGCCCCCGTGCCTTGGCGGTGTACCGGGGGAAGGCTGGGTATTGTCTGTTAGAGGGTGTTTATCTTGTGGGCGAGACAGCCTGCGCCGAAGCCGTTGTCTATGTTCATGACGGCGATGCCCGGCACGCATGAGTTGAGCATCGAAAAGAGGGCCGTCAGCCCGCCCAGGCTCGTCCCGTAACCCGTGGAGGTAGGCACGGCCACGATGGGCCTGTCGATGAGCCCCCCCACCACCGAGGGCAGGGCGCCCTCCATGCCGGCCACCACTATTATGGCCCTCGCCTCGGAGAGGGCTTTCCTCTGGTCCATTATCCTGTGGATGCCGGCTACGCCGACGTCGGAGACGGCACTCACTTTGCTCCCGAGGAACTCCGCCGTGACGCAGGCCTCCTCGGCCACGGGGCCGTCGGAGGTGCCCGCCGACACGACCAGCACGCTCCCCTTCCCGGACCCGGCGCCGCCGGCGGCGACGGTCCCGGAGAGCTCGTGGTACCGGGCCCCCCTTATCTTGAGGCCCTCGTAAACCTCCTCCCGCGCCCTGGTTATCAGGAGGCGCTTGCTTTTCTTGTAGATGGCGCGGGCTATGGCTACCACCTCGCCGGTCTTCTTGCCTTCGGCCAGCACCACCTCGGGGATGCCCTGCCTGAGGTGCCTATGGTGGTCGACCTTGGCGCAGGTTATGTCCTCGTAGGGGAGGTCGCGGAGCCTGCGGAGGGCCTCCTCGACGCCCAGCTTGCCGGATTTTACGGAGCGAAGGACGGCCTTGAGGCTGTCGCTATCCATGAAACTCGGCCTTGAGGGTGCGGTTCATGAGGTCGGTTACCGCCTGGCGGGGGTCCTTGTTCTCGTAGAGCACGGAGTACACTTCGGACACTATCGGCATATCGACGTTGTGCTTGAGGCCGAGCTCGTGCGCGGCCTTCGTCGTGGCGACGCCCTCGGCCACGCTCTTTCTCCTGGAGATTATGTCGGTGAGCCTCTCGCCCCGCCCCAGCTCGTAGCCCACCGTATAGTTCCTCGAGATGGCGGAGGTGCAGGTGAGGACCAGGTCGCCCAGGCCGCTCAGGCCGGAGAAGGTGTTTTCGTTTGCCCCCACTATAACCCCCAGGCGCGATATCTCGGCCAGGGCCCTGGTTATGAGGGCGCTCCTTGCGCCGTTGCCCAGCTCCATTCCGTCGGATATCCCGGAGGCGACGGCCATCACGTTCTTCAGGGCGCCGCCCAGCTCCACGCCTATGACGTCGTGGTGCGTGTATACCCTGAAATAGTCGGTGGAGAAGACTTCCTGGAGAAGCAGGCACTTCCCGTAGTCCCGCGCTGCCAGCGTGACCGCCGTGGGAAGACGCTTTATGACCTCCTTGGCGAAGCTCGGGCCGGATATGA
>JASFVA010000005.1:0-18761 GCA_050050055.1 Nitrospirota bacterium | reverse complement strand
CTTCGCAGCCGCTCTGAAAAGGGGATCCTGGATATTTACGAGAAGGACAAGGAGATGTTCGATGTCCTGGCCGGCAGGTGTCACATCTGCAGCGAATACGCAGACGTGACCATCGACGCCACTCTGATAAGGCCTTATGAATCGAGGTTCTTGCAGGCCCCTGTCGGCAGTGCGGCCTTTTACATGGACATGGTGGCTTACAAGGAGGACGGAACCCCGTGCGGGTGGATTTCCTCTATCAGACGGGGAGACCTTTATCGCCTGAAAACGAGGGTTCACAACTTCCCGGTGAACAAGTAGCGCTTTGTGAAAAAAATTTTAAAGCCAGAGCTTATCATAACAAGATATATTAAGCTGGCTTGAGTACAAATACAACTTCACAAGGGAGGTGTGGGAGATGAAGTTGCCTAAGGAAATTGTCGAAGCTTTGAAAATCAAGGAGCCCGACGACGCCTGGGTCTATTTAACGACGAGCGATGTTCAGGGCAAGTGCAACATTAGCCCCCAGCTGTTCACGGACGTATATGATGACGAGTTCATACTGATGCCGGACCTCTTCGCCGTTAAGACCAAGATTAACCTGAACGAGAACAGGGTGGGCGTGGTTACGGTCGCAAAGCCCTCGAAAGGAGTAAGCTGGTCGATGAGGGGCCCCTGCGGGCATATCGAGTGGGGCCTTCCGGACAACTACAGCTTCCAGGGGATCACGGCCGGGGATATCCTGAAGAAGTGGGGGGAGTGGGACGAGAAGGAGTCGTTCGATGCACTGCCGGAGGAAGTGCAGCCATCCGTCATCGCTCAGAGGGGAGTGATAGTGCTGAAGGTCGCCGAGTGTTACAGCAACGAGTCCGACAATTCAGGGCAAAAGCTCCAATAGGAGATATATAAGCGGGAGGTGATATAAATGAAGTTGACTGATAAGATGAAAGAGGCCCTGATGATTATCGGAGGCGGCGGGGCCGTTGTGCATCTTACGACCTGCAGCGCAAACGGTAAATGCAATACCGTGGCTGAGAGGTTCATCGGAGTTTTCAAGGACGACTATATAGTAATAGCCGACATGTTTGCCCAGAAGACGCGGGTCAACCTGTATGAGAACCCTATCGGTGTTATTACGATAGCCCACCCCGTCAAGGGCCGGACATGGGCCTTCAGAGGCCCCACCACTATACTCCAGGAGGGGCTGCCCGATGACTATGAATTCCACGGCGCCAACGCGGGAGAGGTACTGAAGGAGTGGGGGAACTGGGCCGACAAGGAGCCGCCCTCAGAGGTGCCGCCTGACATCAAGCCTCCAAGGCTGATTCAGCGGGGTGTAATAATCATGAAGGTCGATGAGTGCCTCAGCTATCATCCCGACGAGGCAGGCAAGAAACTTCTTTAGACAACGAGAATGCAAGGAGGATAAAATGGCGCAGCTTACACCGAGAATGAAGAATTGGCTGGAGGGCCTGGGAGCCCATGTCGGGACTGCCACGAAAAACGGTTTTCCCACTGTATTAGTGGTGGAAAAGGCAAGGGTGCAGCCGCCAAACATAGTAAGGTTCGATCTTTCCGAAGCCCAGGCGGAGCAGATAAAGCAGAACATCTCCGAAAACCCGCAGGTTGCCATCGGCCCCGGCGGCCTGGGCAGCATAAGAGCGGCTTACCAGTTCAAGGGTTCGGCCAAACTTGAGGGCAACGTGCTGGTGGTGGAGATCAACGAGATTTACTGCACCAAGCCCGGACCCGAAGCTGCTCTCAGGCTCGACGTGCTTCCTCCGGAGAGCATCATGAAGTTCGAGTCGTCCCGCTGGAAGGACACCGGGCCGCCGAAGTAGCGGACGGGACCCCAATATAACCCTTACCTACTTTTTTTAGGGGGAGAAGATGAGCGCATACAGAAAGGAAGTCATAGCTGGCACCATTAAGCCGAGGTGGCCGAGGCCTAAAGTCGTACAATGGCTGGAGTGGGGTGCCATCCCAGCAATAGTGGGGATGTGGTTTCCGGATTGGGCAGGGCAGTACATACACCAGATGGCCGGGGAGCCTTACGTATTTCCTCCCAGTCTTGCATTTCCGCCCGTGGTGGTATACGTGGGGGCCGTGATACTGCTGAAGGCATGCCTCGAGGGGATTAAGGACATGGGCTGGCACTATAAGTGGGCTAAAATATCCGGCTCTCTGGCCGTGGCGTGCGCGGGGTTAAGCGTGGTGACTCACTTCTTCATCGCCGGCACCCCGGGTGTAGCCTTTGCCATGACAATACTGTTCATAGGGCTTGCGGCATTCTTTGCCACGGGATTCTTCTGGTTCACCATAGCGAAAGTGGCCGAGGTAAGCATAGAGAGACGAACGGAGAACACCAAGAAGATAGTCATGGTCCTGAACCTCCTGGCCCTCCTGCTGGGAGGCATTACCGTCGTCATGATCCTGGGAGGGTCGGGCGGATGGCCCATGATGCTCAGGCTGACGGTGCTGACTTTTACAATTGCGTTTCTGTTCTGTCGGTACGCTGTTTATTGCTATAAGACTCAAAAGTCTCTCGGGGCTACTTTTGTTGTTCCTCCGGAGGAGCAGTTCTGGGTATGAAAATAACGTGATGCCCGGATACCATTGAGAGAAAGGACGATAGAAATGGACAAGGAGATAATTGCTGCTTTCAGGGCCGCCACCGCAAAACCCGACTTTCTGACAACGGAAAAGTTCGACGCTATCCTTGGCGGATGGGGCGTCTTCAACCTTGGTGTTTGGGCGGCTGCCAACGTGATCGCTAAGGAGTTGAAGAAGGGGGTGAAGTTCAAGCTGGAGGTCTCGAATACTTCCCATACTGACGTTGACGCCGTGGCTAAGAAATCCGTCGATACGCTGATGAGGTGTGGTGCGGACCCCGCAAACGCAGGTCTGGTGACGGCGACTCTGCTGTACTGGGCGGGGGTGAATGTGCAGTGCGGCATTCCTTGCCCCAACAGGAAGCTCGGAGCTGTGGCAAGAATGGCCGCTGGCATTCCTTCGGGCCGAGTTTCCTCGATACCGACGGAGAAGCTGAACAACAAGGTCTCGGGTTTCGCTGCGACTCTTGCAATCTACCAGGCCCTGGAAAAGGAGCACCTGGCGCCCTTCGACTCCATGCTGCTTCCCCTTGGAATAGGGGGCAGCCCTTTTCTTGGCCATACCGCCATAGGCGAGGACCACCTCTTCCCGAAGCTGGGTCAGAAACTTGCGAGGATCGGCACGAAGGCCATGCTTAAGGCCTATGACTCTGCCGGCATGAGGAAATGCCGGTGGATGTCCGCGTTGCTCGCCACGGCCGCGGCGCTGGAAATTATACACCCCGATGCATACGTGGGCGAGGAGTACGGCAAGTTCCTCGTCACCAGGACCCCCGAGGTGGTGGCCACGGCCGCCGTCGAGGAAGCCGGCATCCCCGAGGTCATACATATCCGGGGAACCGACGAGGAGCTGAAGGCTGCCAGGGTCCTGGGAGACCTTGCCCTTATCCTGAAGGACTCCGGCACTCCCACCGTAGTAGGGATGATAATGTTCAACGAGGTGTGCTCGTTAATCAAGGAAGGTGCCGCCCTGGGCGTCGGCAGGGCTGGCGGACCCCTGCTGCTTCCCCTGAACCACTGGGTTACGGCGCCGTCTCTGGCCTTGTACCTCCTCGGAAAGGGAGCCACGGAGGACGAGATAATCGACATATCGCGCAAGGCCCTCGAAGGCTTCTTTCAGAAGGAGGATGCCATTGTCGCGACCAACATCCTTGCCCGCAGGGCCGAGTACATAGAGAGGGGCCCGCTCACCGATGCAATCATAAGGGCTACAGAGCCGGGTCTTGCGAATGCCATCACAAAACGGACGATATACGCCCATAAGAAATTGAAGGACGGCCAGGCCCTCGAGGAGCTCGTCCGGGATGTCCAGGTGAAGCATATTGACGATATGTCGGTGTCTGTCGCAAAGATGATGAGCAAGGTGCTTGGCAAGGACATCGAATACATAAAGTTCAAGAAAGTGAGGCCCGGGGCAGGGCGCAGGACCCATAAGTTCGCGCAGAAGCACTTCGCTTTTGACGCTTACGTCGACGTGGAGGTCAAGGTCGACGGCAAGGTCTATGAGTGGGACAACCTGCTTGCCAAGGCGGCTCCAGAGGCCCTTTTGAACGGCGACAAAGATACGATGGAGGCCCTCGGCGCAGTCGGTATGGCTGTTACCGAGCTTCTGAACTCCGGGGCCTGCTCGATGGACGTGGTCGTGTGTGCATGCACCGCCGCTGCCATGGGGATGGACCCTGAGGCGGCCGCCGAGACGGCCTCGGACGCCGCAGACGTAATTATATCGATGCCGTCTCCGGCCATGAAGAAGGCCACGCAGCTTGCAGCAGACATCATTAATGGGCTTGATTTCTGAGCTGCGGCGGTTTAACGAAGACATGATGTCGAGGCAGGAGTATTTGACGAGGATAGAGACTCTGGGACAGTTCTGCGACGCTGCGCGGGCGGAGCAGACCGTCCGCCTGGTGTTCGCGTGCCTCAAGAGGGCCCTGGGCGATGGCGGGGCGAGGTTCGGAGGGTTGCTGTCAGGCCCTGCCAGGGAGCTGTGGGACGAGGCGGTGGGCGAGGGGCTCGGAGGCGACGGCGAGGACTGCATAACCGTTGCCCAAAGGGCCGGCAATTACCCGTATCGCGCCGCGGCGGAGAAGGCCTTTGAGGTGATCTTCGCTTCCCTTCGCGAAGGGGCTGACGAAGAGCAACAGGCGGAGATGGCAAGCCTTCTGCCGCAGCGCCTTCTGCCGGTCTTCGAGAAGTCCAAAAGCTGCGCCCTCGACGGCTCGGCCGGGGATTTTCTTTGACGGTGATAATATTGCTAAGTTTAGCAACATATTTCGGTTGGAACTGAGGTTAGCCTGTTATGGAGAAGGAATCGAGACTGTTGATGGCCCAGGTAGACCACGTCTCGGGTGAAGTGCTTGGCTTTGCCGTGCAGAAGATAATGGAGCTTGGGGCCCACAATGTCCAGCTCGTGCCCACCATCACGAAAAAGAACCGGCCGGGCAACATAATCCTGATCGATGCGGACGCTTCCCTGGAGGATAAAATTGCGTTCTTTCTCGCCAAGGAGATGAGAGTCTCGGGCTACCACATGATCAGGACAAGTCACAAGTTCAATAAAGTCTCTTTTGTCGACAGGACGATTCGGCTTATCATTAACGGCGACACCCGGCTCTTTAACTGCAGGTTCAAGATAATAGGCGAACTCTCGGACCCCATTACGGTCGATATCGAGCACGACTTCCTCGTGGAGCTTCAGAAGGCGATAGTCGGCAAGTGGGAGAGCTACCTTTCGCTGGATGAAATAAGGAACAAGATAGAGTCCTCTTTCGAGGACTCTGGTGAAGAAATAACCATAAACCTTAACTATAAGAGTCCCGATGGATAGTCCCCGGGGAGGGCGGTTAGCCCTAGATAGCAAATGCCTTTTGCGCAAGGGGCAGCCGCTTCCACCTGATTCCCAGACCGGAGTCAAGAGGAGTAATATGACATTATCGGAAAAGCACGATAAACTTAGCAACTCACTCGCTGCAATGCCGGGTGTCTGCGTGGCTTTCTCCGGTGGAGTGGACAGCACTTTCCTGCTGAAAGTGGCCAAGGACGTCCTTGGCGATGACGTCCTTGCCGTGACGGCCACGTCGCCCACCTATCCGGAGTCCGAACTGAAGGAGGCCAGGCGCCTTGCGGAGTCCATCGGAGTGGAGCACCTCATGGTAGATTCCAACGAGCTCAAGATACCCGGCTTCTCGGAAAACAGCCCTAACCGCTGTTACCACTGCAAGAGCGACCTCTTCCGGAAATTAAGGGCTGTGGCCGGGAGGCGCGGCGGCTATGTCGTCGTCGACGGCTCAAACCTTGACGACGCGGGAGATTACAGGCCGGGCCGGGAGGCGGCGAAGAAGCTGGGCGTGAGGAGCCCCCTGGCCGAGGCGCGCCTCACGAAGAGCGACATACGGGCCCTGTCGAGGCAGATGGGGCTGAGCACCTGGGACAAGCCCTCCTTCGCCTGCCTTTCCTCGCGCTTTCCCTATGGCGAGCCGATAACCGAGGAAAAGCTCAGGATGGTCGAGGCCGCAGAGGGTCTCTTGAAGGAGTGCGGCTTCACGCAGTTCCGCGTAAGGTACCATGACGGCCTGGCGAGGCTCGAACTCCTGCCGGGCGAGATGCTCATGCTGGGCAGCGAGGAGCTGAGGTTGAGGATATACGACGACCTGAGGAAACTGGGGTTCACCTATGTTTCCGCCGACCTCAAGGGCTACAGGACCGGCTCGATGAACGAGGTGCTCGGGGCATGACCGAGAAGCGGCTTAGGGAGCTTTTTGAGAAGGTCAAGTCCGGCGATATGGACGTAGCCACCGCCGTTGACAGGCTAAGGACCCTCCCTTACGAAGACCTGGAGTTTGCGAAGGTCGACAACCACCGGACTCTGAGACAGAGAGCGCCCGAGGTCATCTACGGCGAAGGTAAATCGCCCGAACAGATAGTCGGCATCGTGGATGTCCTGGTCAAGAACGGCAACGATGTTCTCATAACCCGGACCAGTAAAGAGGCCTACGGGTCGGTGAAGAAAAAGCACAGGGGTGCGGTTTTCAACGAGCAGGCCCGCATCATCCAGATACGGAAGAAACGCAATGCCAATACGAACAACGGGCTCGTCCTCGTCATATCCGCCGGGACGTCGGACATCCCCGTGGCCGAGGAAGCCGCCCTCACGGCGGAATTCCTCGGGAACAGGACTGAGCGTCTCTACGACGCCGGGGTGGCCGGGGTGCACAGGCTGCTGGACAATATTAAGCTCATAAAGTCGGCCAATGTGCTGGTCGTCGTGGCCGGCATGGAGGGGGCCCTGCCGAGCGTTGTCGGAGGGCTCGTGGACAAGCCGGTCATCGCCGTGCCCACCAGCGTCGGGTATGGTGCGAGCTTCCAGGGGATATCGGCCCTCCTGGGCATGTTGAACTCATGCGCCTCGGGCGTCTCGGTGGTGAATATAGACAACGGCTTCGGGGCTGGTTACGTGGCCAGCCTTATTAACAGCATATGCTGAGCGGTCAGGGATAGTTCAATCTGGGCATCGAATTTTAAGGAGGGTGAATGCCCCATTTTCTGAAGAGCGGCGACAAAGGCATGGAGAAGCTGATCCAGTGGGGTACTTCGTATTGGGTCGAGTCCTGCTTCGACAGGATAGAGAAACTCAAGCCCTGTCCGATGGGTGCCTCTGGCGCCTGCTGCAAGCACTGCCACATGGGTCCGTGCCGCTTCGTTCAAAGCAGCGAGGAGAGGGTGGAAAAGGGCGTTTGCGGGGCCAAGCTCTCCTGCGTCACTGCCCGCAACTTCCTCAGAAACGCCGCCTCGGGTGCGGCAGGCCATGCAGAGCATGCCAGAGACATGGTCTCCTTCATGTTGAGCATCGCCCGAGGTGAGGCCAAGGACTTTGATATAGTCGGGTTGGAAAAGCTAAGGGAAATGGCCGATACCCTTGGCATTGAGCCCGCAGGCAAGGCGCCGAACGTCCTGGCAAGAGAAGTAGCCCAGGGCCTGCTCGACGATTTCGGAAGGCAGAAGGGCCAATTGCATTTCGTCAAGAGAGTCCCCCCCAAGACCCTCCAGAGGTGGCGTGAATGGAACATAGTGCCCAGGGGCATCGACAGGGAAGTCACCGAGGCCCTCTACCGTACGAACCTGGGGTCCGACCATGATCCGGAGAGCCTGCTGCTGAGCGCCCTGAGGGTTTCGCTTGCCGACGGGTGGGGCAGCTCCATGATCGCCGCGGACGTCTCGGAGGTGATATTCGGCCCTCCGGTGCCGAACGCCTCGGAGGCCGGCGCGGGGATTTTCGAAAAGGAAAACGTCAACATTCTCATCATCGGAAATCAGCCCGCCCTCGCAAAGGCGATAAGCGACGTGGCCTCCGAGAGAGAGCTGCTCCAAGAGGCCTCGTCAAGGGGGGCGGGCGGGATATTCCTGGGCGGCATACTGGCTTCGTCCAAGGGCGTCCCCATGGCCGGAAGTTTTGCCTGCCAGGAACTCTGCCTGATGACCGGGCTTATAGATGCGGTCGTGATTGGCGACCTGTGCGTAATGCCCACCGTGGCGGAGGTTGCCGGCAGTTTTCATACCAGGGCGATAAATGTGTCGCCCAGGGCGAACTATCCCGATCTGCTTCAGATGCCGTTCGACATTACCCGGGCAAAGGATATAGCCAGGGAGATAGTTAAAACCGCCATAGAGAACTATCCCAACAGGACGGGCATGGGCGAACAGATAGAGAAAAGGCCTCCCAGGCAATTCGCATATTCAATGGATGAGCCGGTGAAAATGGTCGAAGGCGGTACCCCGGGGCTCATGAGAACGCTTAACGGCTGCATAAGGGACGGCGGGATTCGTGGAATTGCCGCGATAATAGGGACGGACAATCCCAGGGTACAGGCGACGGGGATGCTTAAATACCTCGTTGGCGAGCTGATAAGGGACGACGTTCTGGTCTTCACAACAGAATGCGCCTCGGCGGCGTGTACCATGTCGGACGATGCTGATGTCGGGTCGTCGGCCGATGCGGCAGGGGCGGGCCTCCTGGAAGCGTGCGCGAAGATGGGTATCCCGCCGGTCGTGCAGTTCGGGACGTGTGACGACAACTCCAGGGTCCTGAGGGTGCTGGCAGCCATGGTTTTTGAAGGCGGCCTTGCCGAGGAAATCGGTGGCTTGCCAGCCGTGATAGTCGCCCCGGAATGGATTTCGGAGGGGGAGATCGCCGAGGCCTGTTACTTCGCCGCCTCCGGGGTCCGGGTGATCCTGGGTGGCACCTCTCCCGTCAAGGCCAGCGAAGACGTAGAGAAAATTATGTCCGAGGACTGGTACGAAAAGTTCAAGGGCTCTCTGGACTTCGAGCCCGACCCAGGAAAGATGCTCGAGATGGTGAATGAATTTATAGATCAGGCTAGGGCCGAGCTTGGCCTTGACGCGAAAGAAGAGAAGTGAATGAAGGTCCAGCTTCTGGTCGACCCGGGACACATGGCGCGAAGGTGAGAAGGCTGAAGGACATAGATGAGCTGAGGGCCCTCAGGGCACGGCTTGAAAAAGGCGAGGTCAGGGACGGCCGCAAGAGGGTGAAGGTGTGCTGCGGTACTGCATGCACCGCAATGGGCTCTGCGAAAATCGCCGATGAGTTCCTCAGCAGGTCCAGCAGGAACGGCAATGAAGTCGAGGTCGTGAGAACCGGCTGTCAGGGCCTCTGCCAGAAAGGCCCCATCCTCAAAACAGAGCCTCATGGTTATTTCTACCAGAAGGGCCACCTTCAACATGTCGGCGAAATATACTCAAAGACGTTCGACAGGGGGGTGCCCGCCAGGCGGTTTCTGTACAGGGAGTCTGTGGCCGAGAGCCCGATGGAGAAAACGGAGGACATACCCTTTTACAAGAAGCAGGTAAGGGTCACGCTGAAAAACAACGGCTCCATCGACCCCAGCAACATCCATCACTACATCGCCGTGGGAGGTTACTCGGCCCTCGAGAAAGCCCTTTCGAGCATGACCCCGCGGCAGGTACTCGATGAGATAGTGGACTCGAACCTGAGGGGCCGGGGCGGTGCAGGTTTTCCCACCGGCAGGAAGTGGACTGTGGCGAGGGAGGCTCCGGGAGAGGTCAAATTCGTAGTGGCAAACGGCGACGAGGGGGACCCGGGGGCTTTCATGGACCGGTCCCTCATGGAGGGAGATCCGCAGAGCCTCCTCGAGGGTATGCTCCTGTGCGCCTACACCATCGGTGCCAGCTACGGGTTCATCTATGTGCGTCACGAGTACCCCCTGGCAGTGAGGAACCTGCGGACTGCGGTGCGCGGTGCCGAGGAGCTCGGACTGCTTGGCCGGAACATACTTGGAAGCGGGATGGACTTTACTGTGTTCGTGAGGGAAGGGGCCGGGGCATTCGTGTGCGGCGAGGAGACGGCCCTGCTCAATTCAATCGAGGGAAGAAGAGGATTTCCCCGCCCGAGGCCCCCCTATCCCGCCGAGGAGGGACTTTGGGGATATCCCACCCTGATAAACAACGTCGAGACCTTCTCGCAGGTGCCGTACATCGTTCTCAATGGCTCGGAACACTACAAGAGCATAGGCACCGAAAACAGCCCCGGCACCAAGGTTTTCGCCCTGACGGGGAAGGTTGTCAATACGGGCCTTATAGAAGTGCCGATGGGCATTACGCTTAAGGAGATAATTTACGACATAGGGGGCGGCATCCTGAACGGCAAGAAGTTCAAAGCCATCCAGACTGGAGGGCCTTCGGGAGGCTGCCTGTCGGAGGAGGAACTGGACCTCCCCATAGACTACGACTCACTCATAAGCGCCGGCTCCATGATGGGCTCCGGAGGCCTGGTGGTAATGGATGAGGACAACTGCATGGTCGACATTGCGAAGTTCTTCCTCTCCTTTACCCAGAAGGAATCCTGCGGGAAGTGCCCGCCCTGCAGGTTAGGCACTTACCAGATGATACAGATACTGGAGAAGATAACGTCTGGCGAGGGGGATGAGTCGGACTTGGAGGAACTGGAGAGGCTGGCCAAGGTCGTCAAGCGCGGCTCCCTATGCGGCCTCGGACAGACGGCTCCCAACCCCGTGCTCTCGACGCTCAGGCATTTCAGGGAGGAGTACGAGGAACACATCAAGGACAAGTTCTGCAGGGCCAACGTTTGCACGGGCATAGGCATCTTCAGGATAGACGGCTCCACCTGTTTCCTCTGCGGCCTCTGCAAGGAGGTGTGCGATTATCATGCCGTCAAGGAAACGAGGGAGGGATATTACATAGACAAGGACTACTGCACCAAGTGCAAGGCGTGCTACTACGTTTGCCCTGTGAATTCCGTGAAGATAGGCAAGGAGGTCCTGCCCTGGGTCATACCTGAGCAGTGCGAGGGCTGCTCTGACTGTGTGGACGCATGCATTATGCACGGCATCAAGATGTACAAAACGGAAAAGGAAGGCATATTTCTGCCCTGGCTGTCCAAGCCAGATGTCTGCGTAAGCTGCGAGAGATGCGCGGCTGTCTGCGCCACCGGCGGGATAGTAATGACCACCCATACAGATGAAGCCTCGGAGAGATTTCTGACTAAGAGGCCCTGGGGACTCCAGCTCGGAGAGGACGAGCCCGAAGCGGAGGGCGAGGCCGAAGCGGAGGCCACCTGCAGGAAGGAAGAACAGGCAAGAGGGAGCAAAGAGGAGTAGAACCTTCGGTAAAAACAAGCAATAGTGGAGGAACGCCATGGCTAAGATAGTCGTTCTCGTCTTGTCCGGCCCAAGTGACAAAAGAAAGGTAATGACTGGCCTCATGTTTGCGAAGATGGCGGAGGAAAGCGGAGAACTGGAAGACGTCAAGCTGATAATATCCGCCCAGGCAGTGGAAATATTCAAGGAGCCGGACTTCAGGGACGTCCTCGAGAACGTCAAGGCAGCGCTCACCCCGACAGTGTGCAAGATGAACGCCGAGGGAGCCGGGGTCGCCGGGGAGGTCGAGTCCCAGGGGGTTCCTCTGGCCGCGGTGGGCAAGGAGCTCATAGGCCTGTTGAACGACGGGTACAAGGTGTTGACATTTTAGCGTTTGGGGCCGGTACTCAAGCTACATGGAAAAGGGGAGAAAGGTAACAAGTCTTGAGGAAAGGTTGCGGGATGTATTGCGGCAGCTCGCGCCCGTGAGCATTGTGACGGTGGGAGTCTGGAACGCAGAGGTTCTCATCCTTGACCTCAACACAATGATCGTTCCCGCCGAGGGGATGGTGAAGACTGAGGAAAACGTATTAAGGGGTAGCGACGTCAAAATGCTCCTGGCCAGCCCAGAGGCTGAAGAGGGAGCAGGCAGCGGTTACAGGATTACTGGAAAGGCCTGGTTCTATGAGTCGGGACCGCATTATGAACTGGTAAGGACAATGTTCAGGCGGGCCCGGGCCGCCATGGTGAGCAATGTCGACAACGTAGAGCAATTGATTTGATTGGTGAGGATAATGGGCATCGTCAATGACATAGAGAGGACCCTGGCCGAGAAGGGCATAGGCATCCTCGATCCGTGGATAGGCAGCACGCAGACGAAGAGGGAGATAACGGCGGTGCTGCTTTCCGGCCGCAACCTACTCCTGGAAGGTCCCCCGGGAACGGGCAAGACCTTGCTGGCCAAGGCGATTGCCCGGTCGCTGCCCGACATAGAGGCTAATGACTGCAGTTTCAACTGCGACCCTTCGGCTCCCCTCTGCCCCCAGTGCCGGTCAGGGGATGCAAGAGCCGTTACCATTACCGGCGAGGACAGGTTCGTCAGAATACAGGGAAGTCCAGAGATTACTGCGGAGGATCTTGTTGGCGACATAGACCCTGTCCTGGCCTTCAAGTTCGGAGCGTTCGACAGGAGGGCATTTTCTCCAGGCAAGATAACCAAGGCCAACCGGAAAGTACTGTTCGTAGATGAGATAAATAGATTGCCGGAAAAAATGCAGAATACGCTGCTGCAGGTGCTACAAGAAGGTGAGATGACAATCGGCAACTTCGACATCGACTGCCGGATAGACACGGTGCTCATAGCCACGATGAACGGAAGAGATATTGCCGGCATTGAGAGCCTGTCCGAAGCCCTCAAGGACAGGCTGGAGCGGGTGGCTATACCCTACCCCACAAGGGAAGAGGAGCAAAGGATACTTAAGAGATATGGGAAGGGGATGCTCGACGTCCCCGATGACGTGAGGGACAAGATTGTGACTCTATGCCAGATGACAAGGACCGAAGAGGAGATTGAATTCCCCGCCAGCCCGCGCTCAGCCTTGGCTGTATACGAGCTTTCGCAGGGGTTCGCCAAGCTCAGGAACTCGCAGTCCGTCGGTCTTGAGGACCTTTCATCGGCCGTCACGGTAGCCTTCCTGGGCAGGCTTTCTCCGAGTATGGAGAGTAGTTTTTTCAACAAGACAGAGGATCTCGTCAGGGGGCTTCTGGAAAGAGTTCTTGGCCGTGGACAGTAGTCAAGACTGCAGAAATACCACTGCGAAGCTCATGGAGATGATAAGGCGATACCCTCACGCGAGGCTCTCCGTGGGAACGAGGGCGGCTCTGGCTTTTTATGAGATGCTTCAAGCCCTCATGCTCATGAAGGCCAGACAACCAGTATTGAACGCGGCTCTGATAACCCTGGTCCACAGACTAAAGAGCGATTCCGCGATCAATAACGAACTTGTTATAAGGAATATTGTCAACAGCCTCGAGGGCGGGGAAGTTTCTGAAAATACTGAGGCGGACGAGGGCATTGCACTACCGGCCTCGAAGACTATGCGGATACTCAGGGAACTTGACAACCTCAAGGACGTAGTCTATGCCATGCCATACGATATCGAGATACTCGACCCTCACTGGTTCAAGGCAACTCAGAAGACCCTGTTCAAGGCAGAGGCTCCCACGTTGTATGCGCAGACGCTGGACGAAAACAATGAGGCGGACTTCAACCTCTATAAGGGCCTGCTAGATGACCTCCAGGCAAGGGGACTCGTGAGGGTAGGGGCCGACGATGTGGCTCACACCAGACTTGGAAGCATCGTTAACTTCCAAAACGTTTTCAAGTATGTGGATCGGACATATCCAGGCTACTTCAGAAACAATGAGGACAATGTTTCGCATTCCTCGGAAAACAGGAGATTCCGCAGGGGCGACAGCTACAAGCACCTGCATGTAAGAAGGACTCTCCGGAGGCTGGTGAGGAAGCACAAGGCCCCGGAATGGGCGGCCAAGGAGGATTTGCGCATCAGGAAGGCGGTACCGCAAAGGAAGTGCCTTATAGTCCTGGCAGTGGACCATTCGTGGTCCATGGGGCGCAGCAGAAAGCTTCAGTACGCCAAGGACTCCGCCGCGGGGCTCGTTTTCGCCGCCGGAAAGAGCGGGGACAAGGTCGCGCTTGTCGTGTTTTCCGACAAAGCATTGGTGCTGCAGCCCCCTACCTCACGAATCGACAGGCCAATGGAGAAACTGACCGGTCTCAGACCGGAGAGCGAGACGAACATAGCAGATGCCCTTAAGAAAACCAGCTCCGTCTTTTCCAAGGCTGGAGGCAGTGTAACGAAGCACGCCATCTTAATTACCGACGGCATTCCCACCAGCCTAAGGCCTGATGCGACCTGCTCCGGGCTTAAAGAGGAAGTATTGCATTACGTTGAGAGGATGATTAGTGCAGGGATAACCGTTAGCGTCGTATGCATCAGAGACGAGTTGGAGGAAAGCGACGACTCCCTGGCAAGGCGGATAGCATCGAAGGGCAAGGGGCAGTTCAATTTGGTGAGGGCAAGGGACCTCCTGGACCAGATACTGAGGGAATATGCCAATTTGAAGGCCGAAGAAAGGATCTATTGGCGATAGGAGTCAGGCCCTGAGAGTTCCAACACGGACGAAGGAGAAGAGCATAAATGGCAAGGAAGCTTGATAAGGTAAGGTGTTCGATCACAATACTCGTGGACAATACCATCATGGAGCTCATCCCCGACAGTGACATCGTTAAGCGCATTTCCAAGCCGCGGATGAATTTTATAGCAGAACATGGATTCTCGGCCCTCATAGAGACTGGCGGCGTCAAGATTCTTGTCGATACAGGAGCGACCGGATTGGCAATGGAGCACAACCTCGGCCTCTTGGGGCTGACGTTCGACGACATAGACGTGGTATTTCTCTCCCACGGACACATCGACCACACCGGCGGCCTGGGGCGAGTGAGAGGGAGGGTAATAGCCCATCCGGATGCTTTCCACGAAAGGTTTCTTGTCTCGGGAGACAGCGCCTTGTACGACCTCTCGGGACCCGGCGTGGATCCGCTGAAGCACGAGGTGGAGTTTCACAGGGGGCCGGTGGAGCTTGCCAGGGGCGTCATGACCACGGGCGAGGTTCCCAGGGTTCATCAGTGGGAGGAGCTAAATATTTTCAGGATGAGAAAAAACGGAAACATGACGCACGATCACATACTCGACGACCAGGGCGTGATAGCGAACACCGCGCGGGGCCTTGTCCTGCTCGCGGGCTGCAGCCATGCGGGCATCATCAACACCATCGAGCATGCCAAGGCCCTGACGGGAGAGGACGAGGTCTATTGCGTGATCGGCGGGTTCCACCTCATAGGCCCGGCGGAAGCCAAGATCGACAGGACCATCATGGAGCTGCGAAGGCAGAAGGTAAAGAAGATCATACCCGTACACTGCACCGGATTCGAGGGAATAAAGCGCATATCGTCCGAAATGCCGGACGAGTTCGAGTACTGTACGGTGGGATGCAGGGTGGATATAGAATAGACCGGGCGAAAGGACCAGAGCAGAGATGCGAAGCAATAATGGCAACGGAGATATCGATAGGCTTGAGGGGGTGGTGTCCTCCCGGGAGAGAAGAAGGGCCCTCATAATCCCGTCCCTCCATGCCGTGCAGCACGAGCAGGGGTTCCTGCCGGAGGAAGAACTGGAGAGGTTGTCGAGGGAGCTCGATATCCCGCTCGCGGAAATCTTCAGCGTAGCGAGTTTTTATCATCAGTTCTACTTCTCGCCCCGGGGGCGGAAGGTCATAAGAGTGTGCACGGGCACGGCGTGTCACGTCAGAGGAGCCCCAAGGATCCTAAACTCTCTGAAGGAGCACTTTGAGGTCGAGGAAGGGGAGACCACGGAGAACTTCTCGATGACCCTGGAAACTGTGGGCTGCGTGGGGTGCTGCGGCCTGGCCCCGGTGGTTACGGTGAACGACGAAGTGGCCGGAGAGGTGGAGTCCGAGAAAGTCAAGAGGCTGATAAACTCCATCGAGAATGAATGAATAAGGATGGCTTGGGACAAACCATGGAGGAGAGCCCGAAAACAAACCTTGAGAAAATAATCGAAAGCGCCGAGACGCTAAGTTGTCCCGTGAGGAAGTCGCTGGTCCTCGTGGAGGACTTCCTCGCGGGCCCCATGTGCGGCAAATGCTTTCCCTGCTCTTTTGGAAGCCACGAGGCCGTAATCCGGCTCAAGGCCATCTCGGAGGGCAGTGGCGACAATGGCGATATGCTGGCACTCAGGCGAATAGCCAGCCTGATGTTGTTGAGCTCCCGCTGCAAGAGGGGGAGGGACGTGGCGGAGTTCCTCCGTCGGTGCCTCGAAACGCCGGCCTTCGGGGAGCACCTGAATGGCGTATGTCCGGACGAGTCATGCCGGGATTTTCTGGGCTTCGTCATTGAGGGCGAAAAATGTATCAAGTGTGGCCTGTGCAAGGACGTCTGCAAGCCAAATGCCATATACGGGGAAAGGGTGGAGAAGATGCTCTCGGGGTATCTGCCGTTCGAGATCAACGCCAAGAAGTGTGACAGGTGCGGCCAGTGCGTGGACGCGTGTCCCACGGGGGCGATTGTTGTCATCATGGGCAAAGACAGGGACAGGAGCGGTGAGCCGGTCGCCAACCCGGAGTAGCGATGGAGGAGATATGCCGAAAAAGGTTGGATTGACTATCGACGGCAAGGAGGTAAGGGCCGGCGAGGAGATGAACCTGATAGAGGCATCTGCCCTGGCAGGCATCCACATACCCAACCTCTGTTACCTCAAGGGGATGAAGGGCATGGGGGCATGCAGGCTGTGCCTTGTGGACATCGCGGGCCAGAAGGCCCCGGTAACTGCATGCACTACGAAGGTCAAGAAAGGCATGGTCGTGCAGACCCAGACCGAGGAGATACAGGAAGTGCGCAGGTACGTGATAGACCTCATACTGTCCATCCACCCCCTCGACTGCATGACCTGTACCAAGGCCGGAGTGTGCCGGCTGCAGAAATATGCCTATGATTTTGGCATCCAGGAGTCGTCTTTCAAAAGGAAGAGTTTTGATTTCCGGGTGGATGAGGAAAACGATTTTATAAGACGTGACCCGAACTACTGCGTCCTTTGCGGGCGCTGTGCGCAGGTCTGCAAGGAGCAGGGAACGTCGGTGCTGGACTTTAACGGACGGGGGATCGGCGCGAGGGTGGTCACGGCTGACGACAGGCCCCTCCAGGACTCCGGGTGCACCTTCTGCGGAAGCTGCATTGACGCCTGCCCGGTAAACGCCCTCCTGGAGGCCGACAGGTGGAGAAGGGGGAGAGAGTGGGACTGCGAGAGGGTCAATTCCGCCTGCCTTGCCTGCGGCTGCGCCTGTAGCACCGTGGTGAGCGTCAAGGACGGAGGCGTCGTAAAGGTAAACATAGGCGCGGAGGAAGGGCGGGCGGACTACTTCATATGCCAGTACGGAAGGTTCGGAGCACCGGGCGAAACATCCGGGAACCGGATAAAGGCCCCCATGAAGAGGGCCGATGGCGAGCTGGTGGAGATAGGGTGGGAGGAGGCCATTAGTATCGCCTCGCAGAGGCTCGGCAGCCCCGCGGAGGTAGGGGTGCTCGTCTCCGGGAACCTTATGAACGAGGATGTGCTGACCGTGGCGGAATTCTGCAGGAAGGCGGGCATTGACAACTCGGCCACCACCGCGGGCGTCGGCCCAGGGGGGGCCTCGGACGGGGGCCACGAGGCCGATATGGAGGAGGCCGACCTGATAGTGCTCGTGGGCGTGAGGGCCTCTCAGCGGGAAAAGGTCCTTGCGGCGCTGGACGCTACTGTCAGGAAAAGGGTCGCAAGGGGAGCGAAGCTTGTTGTAATCGGCTCGGGCGAAGCCGAGACCGGCGAGGTTGCCAATGTGTACCTCAAGGGAGACGAGGCGGCCACCCTTGCCGCACTGTCCGAGGCGCTGGGAGGCCGGGAGGCTGAAGGCGGCGACGCTTGCGTCGGGCCGGGCAGGGGGGCCTCGGAGGATATTGTGGCCGCCGCCTCGCTAATCTCCGAGGCCGTTTCTCCGTTGGTCATTGCCAGCCCGGAGCTGTACGAGGCGTCATCGGGGATTACGCCTGAGAACGGGAGAATTGTGCCTGCTGCTAAAGAGGCTAACTCGAGGGGGACGTTGGCCATGGGCATCGAGCGCTCTGGTGCGAGCCCCGCCGGGATGGTCGAGGGCGGGGCCAGGGTGTTGTACGTGTTAGGAGCGATTGAGACTGGTAGGCCCGAGGGCATAGATTTCCTGATCATGCAGAGCCCCTATCTGACTGGCGCGGCAAAGGAGGCAGACCTCCTCCTCCCCTCGGCGACCTCCCTGGAGGCCGAAGGGTCCATATTCGACTATATGGGCAGGTTGAAGACCTTGGAGATGGCAGCTAAGCCCTGCTGCCACTCAAGAGGACACAGGGAGATCGTAGCGGCCATTGCCAGGAAGACGGGAATTGAGCTCAAGCCGGCGAGGTTTTCTGACGTGAAGAAGAGGCTTAAGGCATCCGTGGCGAAATAAGCCCGACCTCCTCTGGAGATAGTGGAGGAGAGTGTTTTCGGCTCACGGAAGTCGATATTACCAGCGCTATAGTTGACTCCTTTGCATAACTATACACCGGGTAGGGTGGGTTTTGAGGTTGATGATATAGAACTCAAAAAAGACGAATTTCGTAAGTGGGTCGACAGGAATCCAGCGGCGGGTTAATGCGACTTCGCCGCTCCACCAGCTGTTCGACCCCGTTGAAACCATGGCACAATCACGGGCACAGTGCCCGATAATAACGGCAATGATACCCTATAAGTTATTGAAAAATAAAGCGCGCCCAGAGGGATTCGAACCCCCGACACCCGGATTCGTAGTCCGGTGCTCTATCCAGCTGAGCTATGGGCGCTCATAGGGTCCTTGAGTAATGGAAAGGCAGGAAGCCCCCGCCGGGGGCTTC
>JASFVA010000004.1:0-18923 GCA_050050055.1 Nitrospirota bacterium | reverse complement strand
GGCCGTGAGCCCTATCGGAGTGACCACTAGAAAGAAAAGCACCGAGAGCAGTACCCTGGAGACGAACCAGCCCACCGCCAGGGCCGCCCCCATCCATACCCTGTAAATACCCCTCAAGGCTCCGGGGAAGAAAGCGCCCGTAGCGACCAGGGCGGCCCCCACGAGGCCCAGCACGGCGGTCAGAGCCGAGGAGCGGTCGCCCAGCATGGCCAAGGCGGCAATGAGCAGGAAAACCCCGCCGACCATGAGGCCGAACTTGCGGAGGTTCCAGCGCGATAAGTCCAGCCCCTCGACGCCTTCGCGCACGTCGCTAATCAGGCTCATAGAGCTTTCTCCAGTCGATCTCGTCGCGGAATTCCGGCTGCCCTTCCTTGTAAAGTAGGAAGTTTCCCATGGCCAGCACGTCCATCTCAGTGCGCATGAAACAGCGGTAGGCGTCCATGGGGGACTGTACTATCGGCTCTCCCCGGACGTTGAAAGAGGTATTGACGATAACGGGACAGCCGGTCAGCTGGTGGAACCTTTCGATGAGGGCATGGTAGAGCGGGTTGTCCTCCCTGCTTACCGTCTGTATCCTGGCGGAATAGTCCACGTGGGTGACGGCGGGTATTTCGGACCTTGCCACGCTGAGCTTATCGATGCCCCAGAGCTCCTGCTCTTCTTCGGTGAGGGTCCGCCGTTTTTCCTCCCTTACATCGGCTACAAGGAGCATGTATGGGCTCTCCCTGTCGAGCTCGAACCATTCGCCCACCCTCTCGACCAGAACCGACGGGGCGAAGGGGCGGAAGCTCTCCCGAAACTTTATCTTCAGGTTAATCCTCTTCTGCATTTCCGGCGAGCGGGCGTCGCCCAGGATGGAGCGGTTCCCTAGGGCCCTGGGCCCGAACTCCATGCGCCCCTGAAACCACCCTACCACTTTCCCGCCGGCGATAAGCGCGGCGACCTCGTCCAGGAGCTCGTCGGTTTCCATGTGTGTGTAAGGTATGCGGTGGTCGTTCAGCATCCTCTTGATTGACTCGTTATCGTAGGAGGGGCCGAAATAGGAACCTCCCTGGCGGTCCCGGCCCTCTTTCCGAGGGGCGGGACCGCCTAGATAGTGGTGGTGGGCGACCAAGGCGGCGCCGAGGGCCCCTCCGGCGTCTCCGGAGGCGGGCTGTATCCAAAGGCCTTCGTAGAGCCCCGAGCGCAGCAGCTTTCCGTTGGCCACGCAGTTCAGGGAAACGCCCCCGGCCATGCAAAGGTGTCTTTCCCCCGTCTCCTTCCTTACGTGGCGGGCCATCCTCATGACCACTTCCTCCGTCACCTCCTGTATAGAGCGCGCCAGGTCCATCTCCCTCTGGGTAAGAGGGCCTTCGGGCTTCCTCGGAGGGCCGTCGAACAACTCGTCGAAACGCCGGCTGGTCATCCTCAGCCCGGTGCAATAGTCGAAATACTTCATGTCCATCCTGAGGGAGCCGTCCTCCTTCAGATCGATGAGGTTATCGTATATCCGCTCGACATACCTGGGCTCGCCGTAGGGAGCCAGCCCCATGACCTTGTATTCTCCGGAGTTGACCTTGAAGCCGGTGAAATACGTGAAGGCCGAATAAAGCAGGCCCAAGGAGTGGGGGAAGCGGAGCTCGCCCATGATCTCCACCTTGTTTTCACTCCCCACTCCGTAGGAGGCGGTGGCCCACTCTCCCACCCCGTCTATGGTAAGAAAGGCCGCCCTCGAAAACGGGGAGAGGAAGAAAGCCGACGCCGCGTGGGACTCGTGGTGCTCGGGGAAGAGCACCGTCCCCGTGAAGTCCAGTTCCTTGCTAATGAGGTCGGGTACCCACAGCTTCTGTCTTATCCAGAGGGGGATGGCCTTTATGAAGGAGCGGAAGCCCCTGGGGGAGAATGTCAGGTAGGTCTCCAGAATGCGCTCGAATTTTATGAAGGGCTTGTCGTAAAAAGAGACGTAGTCTAGGTCCCCAGTGCCGATACCAACTTCTTTCAGGCAGTATTCTATGGAGCGGTGGGGAAAACCGTGATCGTGCTTCTTTCTGCTGAATCGCTCTTCCTGGGCGGCTGCCACAATCTGGCCGTCATGGATGAGACAGGCGGAGGAGTCGTGGTAGAAGGCTGATATACCAAGAATATACACTTTTTTTTTCTCAAATAATGAATTACTAAGCCATATTAGCACAGGGTATGGGACGAAATCTATTCTGACTGACCGTCCGGTTTCCGTTGCGGGATCCGGGCTCGTGCGGGGCTCCGGGGTAGCGGGCCGTGGGCACAAGGGCATCGAAAACCTCTCCTTTAAAAGCGTATCCGATGGACCAGAACACCTCTTCCAAGCAAAAGGTACCGTTAAGTATAGCAGATAATGCAAACGCTCGCCATGCAGCCCGATGTTTCAATGCCCCGCCCATCCAGGGCGGCACACACACCGGGTGAGAGGGCGTTTATGTCTACCGACGTGGGCCTCGCCAATGAGGCCTCAGAGATGCAGAAGTCGGTCATTTGACCGACGTTACGGTGATTTCACCGATTCAACAACCAAAGGGAATGCATCCCCTGCCAAGCGTCAGGAGCGGACCAGTAACGGGTAAGCGGATCTAAAGAACGCGCCTCGAGGCGGGGCTGTCAATAGCCCATCTGCCTCAGCTGGAAGAGTTTGTCCGCCGCTCGGCGCGGAAACCGCTCGTAGATGGCCTTTGCCTCCTTGAATCTACCCAGGCTCAAGAGGGCGTCGGCCTTGCTTATGTAGTAGACCGGATTCCGGGGGTTCATGGAAAGAAGTATGTTCTCGGTCCTTATGATCTCCTTGAAGACGACCCTCTTGTCCTTGCTGTAATTTTCGATAATGCCCCTGTTTCCCGGGACGTCCCTGACGAAAAGAACGCTGTTGAGGCCGCTATAGACGAGCTTCCACTGCTCGTCGTACACCAGGGCGACCGGAAGGGGAACTATGCGGCCCGTCTCCCTGTAAACGACGGGTGTGATGATCGTGTTGATGTCGTAGGCCCCCACCATGAACCGCCATCCAGCCTTGGTCTTAAGAATGGCGTCGGCCTGTTCGTTGACAGGATTGTGGAGGGCCCTACCGTCGACAAAGACTTGGTAGTCGGGATAGAGGCTCCATATCAGAAAGCCCCCCCAGGTGTAATAGTTGTATATGGGCCCTTCCGGCCTTGTGCCCTTGACGAAAGCCACAAGCCCCGTAGGATAGAAAGCCGAGACCCACTGCCGGGTAATGCCGGGCTTGAGGTTCAAGGGCTGCCTGTGATATTCATGAGCGAAGAAGCCCAGAGACAGGGCTAGCAGGGATACCACCGCTCCCCGAAGAAACGCCCCGTACCTCAGGCCGGGTAGCCTGAACTCGAGCAGCGTCTTCCCCGCATAGAAGGGAAGCACCGCCAGCGAGAACATCAGGCCTCTCACATAGTAGTTCGAGAAGAAAACGAAAAAGCTCACCACCAGCAGCTCCGCCAGATCGACCGACCGCCTGACCCAGTACTTGGCAATCAGCACGAGGTACAACAGGCCTGTGAATACCCAGTAAAAGATGATCCATGTATATCCGAGTTCCCTGTAAAAATAGACCAGGGGCTGGTATTCGAGCACTGTACGTCCCACCCACTGGCCGCCGCCTCCCGCGCCCGGTGCGGCAATGAAACCCCTGAGGAACTCCATGGCCAGGCCAGAGAGGTAGCGGTAGAAAAGCTCGTAGCCGTTGGGGTTAACAAACGAGGCCGCAATGGCCGCCAGGCACACGATAAAGAAGGCGGGGCGGAGGCCCTCATCCCTTGACCCCTTGAGGAGATGGAATCCCGACCTCAAGACCTCGCCCACCAGAAAAATCATGACGGTTACATTGCCCACGATGAAGCCGGCATGGATGTTGGCCCACAACGCCATGACGACGGGGATGAGCCAGAAGGAAAGGTCAAAGGCCCCCCACCCTTCCTTCCCGGTCCTGGCCCTCAGCCTCTCAAGGAGGATGACCAGGACCAGGGCCAGGGTGAAGGAAAAGCCCTGGGGCCTCTCGAAGGTATAGGAGAGCTTGGAGCTCAACAGCAGGGCCGGGAAGGCCGCGACTGCCAAGGCCAGCCAGGGCCCAGCCCTCCTCGCATAGAGCCAGTAGAAAAGAACGAGCGGGGGTAAGAGGATGAGTATATTCCGGAGTAAGGCCACCCCGGCCAGGCCGGCGAGGCTGTAAGGTATGTAGAGGAGGACCTGGCCAAGCCAGTGGGCCCTCAGCCCCATCTTCTTCGCTTCGCCCAGAGGCCTCGGTGTGGTGTAGGCGAAGGGGTCCTCATCCGGGACTTCCCAGTTATCTACGATGTATTCTCCGGTCTTCAGGTGCCACCACAGGTCGGGGTCCTGGAAGGGGTAGTTCATGGTCAGCCCGAAAATGTAGCCGAAGAACGACAGCGATAAAAGCAGCGCGGCTACCTTGATTATTAATTTTCTCTTGGCCTCTAAGTCTGCCACGGGCGCATCAAACCTCCAGTCATCGTCTCCCCTTGTACCTTCCAGCCGTACCCTCAACCGCCCTTTGCGGAATGCACATGAAGAGCAGACGTCCCCTGCCTCTCAGACAGGGGAGTGCGAGGTTAGTAGACATCGGGTAATATGCTGCCACCTTCCTCTTACGGGTCCGCCCCGGCCACCGGGTTGTTGTGATGGCAGGAAGTCTGGCAGTTCTGTGTTTCGTAGCCGAAGGGGGCCGCAGCCTTCCTGAAGCCCAGGATGAGAAGTGTATTGTCGTTATAGTCGTAAGGGGCGGGGTCCGAGGCATACCCTATCAGGCGGGAACGCTTCGAGCCGTGGGGGACCGCCACATGGCATCCGACGCATTCCACGCCCTGTCTGGCCTGTTGATGATGCTTTACAGCGTGGACGTTATTCCTCCAGCTGCCGTCGTACACCACGTGGCAGTTGTTGCAGAAAAGGTCCGGGGAGCCCGCATCGGAGTTATTCAGCTTCCACAGGGAGCCGTCGGGTTTCGTGGGCCAGTACTTGCCCTGCCCCTTCAGCATGTATTTCTTGCTCGAGCCGTGGGGGCCGGCGGGCTCCAGGGCTTCCTCCTCCGGGCCGTGGCAGTCGGAGCAGTACATGGTCTGCCCCGCCCCCGGAGCCCACGGCGCGTTCATCGTCTGAGAGACATCCAGGCTCCTCGGCGCGTAGGAGCCCGTCTGGCTGTCGAGCCCTACCGCGACGGGGTGGGCGGACTTGTTGTTGGGGTTGATCTCCAGGGCCTGGTCCGTAATCTGGGTGCCCGAGGGCCCTATTATCTGGGATACGCCGTCCGTCAGGGTGCCGAGCCCGTAATAGGAATGGCACTTCAGGCACAGCTGGTACTCATAATCGACCCCGGCCGGATAAACGGGGGGTTTCAGCTCGAGGAACGAATTTGGCTGGCTCCAGAGGGAGGGCCACGAGGGCTCCACGCCCCATACGCCCCTCAGCGCGTCCGACGCCTCGTTGCCCGGCGGAGTGTGGACTGCGCCTCCGGGGCCCGCGGTATGGGGGTTGTGGCAGTCGGCGCATTCGGCGTGCCTGTTGTCGGGGCCGAAGCTCGTGCCTCCGGGCTGCCCGTCCTCGGGCAGGTTGTGGCGGTCGTTATGGAGGCGCGCGGGATGGGCGTAGGTCTTGTCGAACTGGGCCTTGACGTCCTTGGAAACGCCCCCCTGGGTGCCGTCGTGGCAGGCCTCACAGCCGGCCTCCTCGCGCGCAAAGAGCATGCTGGGGATGAGGCCGGAGCCGTCCTCATAGCCGTGGGGGTTGTGGCAGTTGTGGCAATTGCCCGCCTCGGAGAAGGAGGGGCCCGGCGGCGCGGGGTCGGGGCTCCAGAGCATGTTGCTGCTCGTGGCGTGGAGCGAGTCGTCGAACTTCGTCTTGCCCTGGTACACGCCGAAGCGGCCGAACCCCTGCGGCATCGGGCTGAGGCTGAGGGTCTCGTGGCAGGCGTAACAGAGCTCGTTCCTGTTGGCCCCGTAGTTGGACCGGAATAGGACGTAGCTGGAGGGGCCTTCCTCGGCGGGCGGAGTGGGCTCCACCCCGTCTATGCTTGCGTGCTCGTCATGGCAGTGGCCGCAGTGGCCCTTCGTGACGTAGGGGAAACCCACGACGCCCAGGACGCTGCGGTCCGCCTCCGTGCCGTGCTTGGTGGACGTGTAAGTGCCGCTCCAGGTATCCCCGGCATAAAACACCGCCATAAGCACAGTGGCCATCAAAAGGGCCGCCGTTGTCTTCAAAAGGGACCTCCCATCGCTTCCTACCGTCAGCATATCTCTCTCACCGTCCAATCATTATCATAAACGCGTTCAGCTCGTCAGTCCTTGTTCGTATGGCATACGCCGCACCCCGAGAGCGCCGTGGCAAGGTCGGTGCTCCGGAAGTCCCACCTCATAAGCTTGTAATACGGGGAGGCGTGGGCCCTGTGGCACGAGAGGCACATGACCACGTCCGACCCGGGGGTCACCTCCGCGGTGTTCTGCACGTTGTAGGGGTCGCTCCTGGCAACGGGGGCCAGCATGCTGTAAGCCGTGTACTGGGCGTACTCCGTGGGCCCCGCCGGCAGGGCCACGTCCGTGGGATGCCTGAGCCAGGGCGAGGAGCTCCCCACCCCGGAGGGGTCGTGGTAATCGCCGTGGCATTCGGCGCAGAAGTAGTTTATGGTCGTGGTTTCGGCGATGCCTGCCGATCCCATGTACTCGTTGTGGCTCGTGTTGACGTTGTCCTGCTCCCAGTCGTCATCCTCCAAACCCTGTATCCCGTAGAGAAATCGGTAACTGCTCCCGACCGTGGAGCCGTCCGTTTGTGAGGTGTTGGCGTGGTGTGAGCCGTAGATCGACATAAGCTGGTCGTCCATCGGCGTATCGGAGTGCCCGCCGTTTAACCCGTGGCATCCCCTCGTCCCCGCGCACCTCAACTGTCCGGCGTAAGAGCCGCCCTCGGGGAAGGCTCCCCCGGGAGGATCGGAGCCCAGCACGTCGTCGGGGTTGGAGGTAAAGATATTGTGGCCGAAGGAGTCGTCGGTAATGAGGTGGAAGAAGTTTCCCCCCGCGAGCATGCCCACGGGCTCCGAGAGGTTGTTTACCACGGGTGTGTTCGAAATGGGGGCGCTTACCACAGGGGCGGAGCCATCGCTGCTATGGCATCCCACACAGCTCGAGATGAGTAGGGCCGTGTAGGGGGCCTCAAGGGGGTTGCCGTCGGGGTCCGTGGCCACTGGAGAGCCGTCCTGGCTGTTGTGCATGGTGTGGCAGTTGCTGCAGGTGCCTGTCTGGGCATAAAGCGGCACAGGCGGGAAAAACAACAAGAATAAAGTCAGCATAATTACAACAACGAGGGGGAGATGGCCGGATTCTCCGGGGAATTGACCTTTTTTATAGTCGCCTATATTTACCATAATGTTATATAAATAACAATAACATGTCACCAGAAATGTTGCAATAATCGTACCAAGATATTGGCGAAGGAGGGCTTGAAAAGGTCTCAGATCTTATGGCACTGGATGCAGAGCTGCCGTTTCCTGTCGAACTGGAGCATGTAATCGGCCCTGGCCTCATGCAGGCTGTGGCAGGATATGCAGGTGAGGGTCTGGCCCGTGCGCGGGTTCACGACCCCTTCGCCTATGGGATGGGAAATGCTGTGCTGGGCCTGGTGGCATTCCGAGCAGAGGTCCAGTATATCCGCCTTGAAGTAATGGATCCGGCTGGAATGCATGGGCTTGTGGCAGTCGAAGCACTCCTTCTCCTTGTGAACCTCCTCCAAAGACCTCTTCATGGCCTCTATCTTCTCTTTGATCTCTCCGTGGCAGTCGAAGCACACCCTCGACTCGTCCACGGTGAGTTTCGGGCTCGCGGAGGCGTGATGGTCATGGCAGAGGAAGCACGGCGTCTCCGTCACCATGAGGTGCACGTCGTCGTCGTTGAAGTTGGCCGGGTCCTTGGTGTGGCAGCCGAAGCACAGGTCCTCGCCCTTCGCCCAGGTGGTGATGGGCTTGCCCGGCTCAAAGGGGTTGTGGCAGGACTCGCAGGCCTTGTCCATGAAGGGCGGGTGCCCGTAGGGGCCGAAAAGGCCATCCACGCCGGAACTATGCCCGGCATGGCATTGGGTGCAGTCGAGCTTGCTGGTGGCCTGGGTTATGGAGACCCCCTGGACGTTGCAGCCCGGGGCGTGGCAGACCTGGCAGATCTTGTTGGGCGCCCGGACGAGCTGGTACTTCTCGACCGAGGCATGGGGGTCGTGGCAGGTGGAACACTGCCCCTGCTCGAAGGGGGTATGCATGTAAGCCTTCTCCGCCTGAGCCTTCAGGCCGCCGTGGCATTTCCAGCACAGGTCCTTCTTGGCCTCCACCAGCAGATTCTCGTTGTCGCCGCTGTGGGGGTTGTGGCAGTCTATGCAGTTGCCCTGGGTCAGGGCGGTGTGCAGGCCGCCCCTGTCAAGAAGGCCCTTGATATCCTGATGGCAGCTCAGGCAGAGGGGGGTAACATCCCCCTTCACCAGTGCTTTCTTGTCGCTGGCGTGGACGTTGTGGCAGGCGTCGCACATCCCCTGCCCGAAGGGGAAATGCACCGACTTGCTGGAGAGGCTTTCCTTGAGCTCCACGTGGCAGTTGTAGCAGAGCTCCGGCACCTTCGCCTTCAGGTCTGTCTTGGCATGGGCCACGGAGCTCAGGGCCAGGACCAAAGCCGCCGCGATGAGCAAGAGAACCCCTGCGTGCGGGAGGCCTCTGCAAAAGCCCCTCCTCAGACCGTCCGGCCCTGCGGCATGCAGTATCACGGGTCTTCCTCTACTCATGGCAGGCTATGCAATCCCTCCTCCCGAACGGGTCATGGAGCACTTTCTTCAAAAGCCCCTCCCCGGCGCTCACGTGCGGCTCGTGGCAGGAAGTGCAGCGGGATATCTCAGCCATGGGCATCCTGTGCACGTTCGAGAGCCTTTCGGCGTCAGGCTCGTGGCATCTCATGCAAAGGCCAGGATCCTCGGCGTTGAGCAGCTTCCTTAAATCGGAGTCGTGGGGGTGGTGGCAGCTCAGGCAGTCCCCTTCTTCCATCTCTATATGGCCCTTCCGTTCAGTGGTGGTCACAATCTTCTGGTGGCAGACGAGGCAGACCTCCCTGGGCTGGTTCACGAGCTGGTATTTGAGCTTCGTCCCGTGGGGGTTGTGGCACGCCGTGCACTGTCCCTCCACCACGGGGGAATGCCTGACGTTGCTGGTTCTGAGGCCCGTCTCCATCGTCGCGTGACATTTGTAGCATAGCTCCCGGACGGGGTTGACGGTCATGCCCTCGTTGTCGCTGGCGTGGGAGTCGTGGCAGTCCCCGCAGGCCGCGCTGGCAAAGGGTCTGTGTAGCAGGTCCTCGGGCAGACCGGCGTACATGTCCTCATGGCACTTAAGGCAGAGCTCCTTCTTGGGGCTCTCGAGGAGCCCGGCCTGTGAAGACACGTGTGGGGTATGGCAGAGCAGGCACGTCTTCTTTTCCACCGGGTCATGGATGGTGGTCTTATAGAACCTGTCCTTCTCATCCTTATGGCAGGTGTAGCACAGATCGCTTAAAGTCTCCTTCATCATCCTCCGGTTATTGCTTCCGTGGGCGTCGTGGCACTTCAGGCATTCCCGGCTGGAGAACGGCGCGTGCGTGTAAGGGGCCTCGAGCTCGCTCTGCGACTCGGCATGACAGGTGAAGCACAACTCATTCTCCGGCTTCCCGAGGAAGTACTGGTAATCGGAGGCATGCGGGTTGTGGCAGACGATACACCCTTCCTGATCTATCGGCGCGTGCAGGACCGAGACCTCGGTGTTCGGCGTCTTCTCGTGGCAGGTCTTGCACAGGTCGTTTTTCTTCTTCAGTGTAACCTTAGCGAAGTCCGACGCGTGGGGGTCGTGGCAGCTCAGGCATTTCCCCTCCTTGAGCGGCGCATGCCGGAACTCCTTCTGGAACACGCTCTTCTCCGCAGTGTGGCATGTATAGCAAAGCTCGCTGTCCTGGGCGACGACGCCGAGGGGGTCAGGATCCGTAGCCGGCTTATGGCACGAGGAGCAGAGGCCGAGGTCGGTGGGGGGATGGACGGACTCCCTGAGGAGCTTGTCATTGGTGGAGCTGTGGGGGGTGTGGCAAATTGAGCATTGTCCATTCTCGACGGGGTAATTCTTGTGGGCATCGCGGAACGCCTTATCGGTGAAGCTGTGGCAGCCCTGGCATAGCTCCTTCTCGGCCTTGACCAGGTCGAACTCGTTCTGGGAGCCATGGGGGTCGTGGCATGTCAGGCATCCGCCCTCGATGGGCTGGTGGCGCTTCTGCCTCGTGAAGGTGTCCTGCTCGTGGCAGATGAAGCACTGCTCGCTGCCTGTCTTGCTCTGGAGGGCCTCGCTATCGGAGGCATGGGGGTCATGGCAAGGGACGCACTTGCCCTGTGTAAGGGGGGTGTGCACGAAGGCCATGGCCTGGACGTCCGAGTCCATCTGGATATGGCAGATGAAACAGAGCTTCCTCTCCTGCCTCTCCACGAAGGACTTAACCGGCAGCTTTCCGTGGCGGAGGTGGCAGGCCTCGCAATTCTTATCCGCCATGGGAGCGTGGACGTACTTCTTGCTCAATAGGGGAAGCTGCTCCTCATGGCACTCCAGGCAGGGCTTGGGCTTGAATCCCCCCGCCCTCGGCCTCCTCTCGGTGGGAGCGCAGGCAACAATAAGGCCGAAGACGAAGACCACAAGGACTAATGCCAGCATCACGCCCCGGCCGGTATTAATCAATGGTTTGCCAATTTTTTCCATATGCATTCAACTGCCCAGGGATCTATTACTACGAGTTGGTTATTCTACCCGTATAAATTTCCCCATGTCAAGTTACTCGCCGCCACCGAATTGATTTTCCAGGGACCGGACGACCTTTTCGTTGATCCTGATGTCCGCCCCCTCCCTGAGCTCGCTGACGTACTCGTCCATGAGGGAGCTGGACTTGTCCTTCATGTACATACTGAAAACGTCCGCCTTCACCACTTCGAACCCGGGGGCCTTGCCCTCCCTCTTCCCCTGCATGCGGATTATGACAAAGGAGGAGCCGGTCTCTATTATGGGGCTTATCTCGCCCGGCTCGAGGGAGTCCAGATAGTCCCGATACTCCAACGGCAGCCTCTCCTTCTGCTTCCAGCCGAGATTACCGCCGAGGTTCCTGTTGGCGTCCGTAGACCTGTTTTTCGCGACCCACGAGAAATCCGCGCCGCCCTTCAGCTCCCCCAGGACGGACTGGGCGTCCTCCATGGTCTTCAGGGTAATCTGTTGCACCTTGTAGCGGGGGGCCTCGGCGAACTTCTCCTTTTTTTCGGCGTAATAATCCTTCAGGAGCCCGTCGGAGATCATTATCTGGGACATGATCACCTTGTTGACGAAGGCGTCCTTGAGGAGCTGCTTCTTGTAGGTATTGAGCATATCCTTGAACTCCGGCGTCTCCTCATAATGCCGGCTCAGGGCCTCGTGGTCCACGAGCTCAAAGCTGACCCAGCTGTCCACGATCTCTTTTTTGGACTTCCCGAACTTGGCCGTTGCGGCCACATTGGCCACAGTGAGCTTATCGCCGTAGACCTCGGCGACAACTCTGGCGTCATCTTTAAACTCATCCTTAATCTCTTCCGGATGGTCTCCGAGGTCGATGGACGAGAGGACCTCCTCATCGATACGCAGCTGGCCTTCCGCGACGGCCTTCTCACGGAGCTCGGCGATGTACTCATCGCCTCGCCTTAGCTGCTTCGCCTTCAGAGCCTTTTTTTCCATCTTGCCCCTGACGTGCTCTTTCTCCAGCTCCTCCGGGTCCGGCGATTCCCGGCCCACGAGCATTATGATGAAGTACTGCTCGTTCGACTCTATCACATCGGTCATATCGCCGGGCTCCAGGGCCAAGACGGCCTCCTCTATCTTGGGCGTCTTCGTCAGGGAGTCGAGGCTGACGACTATCTGGTGGGACTCTTGCGACTCTTCCTCCGTATCGGCCTGCTCCTCGTCCTCAGACTCGTTTCCGCGCTTGGAGTACACCGAGGCGACCTCCTCGAAATCCTCGCCCTCCTTGAGCTTCTCCAGTGCCTCCTGGGCCCTTTCCTCCGAATCCGTCACAATATGGTTCAGCGTGAAGAACTCGAAGTTCTTCTTGTAGAACGCCTCGATGTCACCTTCTTCCAGCCCCGCCTTATCAAGTACCTCGTCCTGATGGAGCCTCACCACGGACTCCCTGAGGATGTAGTCGTCCACCGCCTTACGGAAAGACGGCGTGTTATTCAGACCCATGATGCGGGCTTCCTGGACCAGCAGGGTGTTGTCTATCACCTTCTGAACGTACTCTGAGACATCTATGGCCCCAGCTCCGGAGAGGTCTTCCCTCCTGTGGGCCACCTGAAGCTGATAAACTACGTCGCCCTTGGTCACGGGTTCGCCGTTGACCCAGGCCACCACTTCCTCGGCCTGCCCTCGCTGGGACATCGATGCGCATCCCGTCAACAGCAAAACAATCATCGCGGAACAGCAAAAAAGCATCCGCGGGAGGTTACTTCCGCACTTGCCAATTTCTTTCTTAACTCGCTTCAACGCCACTTTAAATTCTCCATCCTTTTCACCAATTTTGAGATAACTTTGTACGCGGTTTCGTCTGCGGGTTTTACCGGATCCCATGAATTGAATATTATAACCTTTTCCCCGACACCAAGTAAACTGTCGTACCACAGTATTCTCTTTTCCCCGGCTTCAAGGAGTCTTACGGTCATCTCCACCTTTGGGGGCACTGTAGCGATCTGTCTTTCTGGATAGCTCTCCAGGGTGCCCAATAAGATTCCGTCGACATTCAGCTCACTTGAAAGCGCCTCGAGGGTCTCGTAGTCTAGCTGTCCTCTTTCCTTTATCCGCGAACGAACCATTGCCTCCCTGATCTCTCCGTACTCCAGCGGCTCGAACGTACTGCTCTTGAAAAGCCCCACCAGGCAGAGGTAGGTGGCCTTGATGTCGGCGTCGACCGCCTCGGTGTTGTTCTTGAAGGGCATCACCGCGATCTTGTAGGTCTGCTCCCTCGGGACGGGCGGAGGCCCGGAGCTGAACGAATCGAGCAGCCGCTCAACGGCCTCCGGAACCAGGCGGTCCATTGTCTTTATCTCTCCCAGGCCTAGGAGGCCAGCGAATTCCGTACCCTTGGCCGAGGCGAAACCCGCCCAGATTATCCGGCCGGAGCGGGTCTCCACCAGACGTGCCGTGAGCCCTATCTGCGGGGTTTCTCCCTGGATGAAGTCGAAGATGCACCCCAGGAAAATGGCCTCTGCCCCCAGGTCTTCCCTCAACTCGCCGGCCAGGCCGGAGGACAGGTAGGAGGTCCTCCTCACCCGCTCCCTGAATAGAATCCTGTTGACTTCCGCCTCGTCAGCCAATTGCAGCCCCATCTCGGCGAGTTGTTCCCTCAGAACCGGCATCACCGCCATCTGGGCCTCCACGTCCTCGGAGAGGTTGTCAAAAGGAAAGACGGCAATCTTGAAGGCCGCCTCAGGCTCCGCGGAGGCGGGTGCGGGGGCCAGAAGATGGGTGTAGAGCACGAAGGACAGCGTCAGGCAGAAGGCCGCGAGGAGCGCCGGGCGGAACGGCGAGGAGGTGTTCCTCGCCCCAAAATAAAGTGCCCGGCCTCTTCCGCCTTGCGTTTCCTTATGCATTTGCAATCTCCTGTTAAGCGCCAGTGTCGTTCCGGCATCGGGCCCGGGGGCTATGGGATGTGGCGACCCCCCTCTTGGGGACTTGCGTCCCGAAGAGGACTCAATACTCAAAGAGAGTGCGTATGGAGTCCCTTACCACCTTCAATACGGCCTCGCTGAGGGTGTCCGTCTTGGCGCCGAAGTGCCTGGCCATGAAACCGGCCTCGCCGCCGGTCTTGGTGACGGACCATACGATGCTGCCCGAGGTCGTCTCGGCCATTATCATGGTGATGGTCACCTCGGGCTCGGCTATGTTTCTGTCCTTGACGATCTCGTACTTTTCGATGGCTCCGTAAATGACGCCCTGGACGTTGAGTGTCCTGCCCAGGGCCTGTATCTGCTTTTCGCTCAGGGATGAAACGGACTTTATGCCCAGGGAGTTCATGGTTGCGATCGCCTCGCCGGGCACCACAACCTCCACCAGCTCTGTGGCCAGCAGTTCGTTGATGACCAGATGCCTTAAGATATCCTCAGCGTTTCTCTCCTGCGTCAGGTTGTCAAAGGGTAGTACCGCAACCCTCTTTATGTAGGAGAAGTCGAAATTCGGGTTTATGTAGTACACCTGCATGGAACCCCGGCATCCCAAGCACAGGAGCATCAGGCATAGTGGGCCTATGACTGCTAATTTCTTCATATAAGCGAAAAGGTATAAGCTACGATTATACAAGCTAAAATAACACATTTATCGCCTCTTTGACAACTTCCCGCACCGCTTCGTTCAGCGTTCTGCCCTCGGTGCCGAAATACCTGCTTGAGAAAGTGGCCCCGCCGGTCGAATGCCAGACAGACCAGACGATCTCCCCGGAGGACACCTCGTAGAGAACCAGGTTTATGGAGACGTCCGGATAAGAATACTTCGCCCCTTTCCGCATCGCGTATGAACCCACGGAGCCCGTCATCACGGAATCGGCGCCCAGCCTCTCACCTATATCCTGTATTTCCTCTACGGAAAGGCCGCGTAGGGATTTTATTTCCAAGTCAACCATGACCCTTATGACCTCGCCTGGTTCGACAACATCGACGCCCTCGGAAAGCATTTCGGCTATTATCGCCATCCTGAACCTCTCTCCGGCGTTCCTGTCCGCCGCCAAGGAGTCCAGCGGCAACACCGCCACCTTCTTTATCTCCTCGACATCAAAACCCTGGCTCTTGTAATAGGTGGGGCGCATTCCCCCGCAGCCGGCCATGAACACAAACAGAGCCCCAACGACCAGCAAAAGGGAGGCCAGGGGCGGCCTGAGGATCCGGTTCCTGCTGGTGGAAAGGCCCGTGCCGGGAACCTTGCGGCCGGCCGTCGTTCGCCCGGCGCTGCGGCGGAAGGCTTGGTATTTGACGCCTCTACCCACCCTATTATTATAAAGTAATATCATTAGAATCTGCCATTTAGGTTTACGGTTACTGCCCTGCTCTCGGTCTTGACCTCTCGCGACGTTTTGGTGTAGGACAACGATACCCTTACGTCCAAGGATTTCGAAATGTTCCATTTAACGGAAGTGCTCACCGTGTCGGTGGTATCCGGCCCCGGCGAGACGTTCCTGTGCTGGTAGCTCGCCAAGAACCTCATTACGGGAACCGGCAGCCAATTGACGGAAATCCCCTCGATGGTCGTCGTCGTGTCTTCGGAGTCCCTGATCCTGAAATTCCCAGAGAAGCTTATAAGCCTGGCGGGCCGGTAGGAGATTATCACGGAGGCGTCCTTGGCGGTGCTGGAGTTATCCCCCGTCGCAGACCGCTCGAGCCCGAAGGTCATGTGTGTGAACAGCTTTGTGGTCACGCGGGCGTCGATAATGCCCCTGATAAACTCGGTGTTGGTGGTGGAGCCGGTTTGGTGATTCTTGGAATTGATGTAGCCCGTATCGGTAGTCATCCTCACCTCCCGGTACAACCGAGTCCCCAGGGTCAACAGCAGAGAGTGGTTTGTGGACCTCCTTTCGCCGAAGTTGAAGCTCTCGGTTCTTATGGCCGACAGGTGCGCGTCGAGGTTGGGAAGGGGCTTGGTGTTGAGCGAGACTAGATATGTATTCGAGGCGGAATCGGTCGTCCCCAAATTGTCGAAGAACTCGTTCCTGCTGACGCGGAATGTGGTGGTGAGCTTCTCGAGGGTCCGCCATATGACAGAGGAACCGAAGGCCCTCCTGACCGAAATCCTCGAGGCCCCGCCCCCCTCCTCCAGGTCCCTAACGAAGACGTTCTTGAAGATCCCCGTTAAGGGGTCCAGAAAGCTGTCGGGGTTCGTGTCCGTCCGGGTGATATCGTAGTTCAGGATGACGCTGACTTTTTCCAGCGGCCTCACGCTCAGGCGGAGGTTGAGCCCCTGGGAAAAGAAGTCGCTTGAGTTAGTGGTCTCTCCCGCGGTGACCAGCTCCAGTCCGTACGCTTCGATCTCGGTCACAAAAACGTCCTGAAGGCCCGTCTGGCTGACGGGCATATCATTGATAACCTTGTAGAAGCGGACGCCCTGTTGTGGCAAGGTAAACACCACCTCAAAGAGGTATACGTTGGGGTTGTCCGCGTCGGGGTTGATGTCCGTCACGTCCTCGGGGGGATGGAGGATGACCTCCTGTATAGCCACCTCGTCGAGCCAATCCGTCCCGATTGGTTCGGGAGGGTTGGTTTCGCTCTTGAAAGCGCGCCAGAAAGCGTTCCAGTCGCCGCCCACGCCGGGCGGATCCGCCAGGACGGTGCCGTCGGGGACGAACACGTAGACGAAGAGTCTGTCCACTTCACTCGTCTCTTCGTCCAGGTCCAGCTCTATGCCTATGTTGTGGCAATCCTCGGAGCCTATGTTTATTGAGTTTATCGGCGATTCGTAATCCGTTGAGGTCGGGTTCTGATGGGCCAACTCCAGCTGCTCATTGAGCTCGCGGACGTCGCATACGAACGTGTCGCGGGCGTGGAGCCCCACCCTGGGGTCGCGCACGAAGAGCACCTGACCGGTCTCCCCCACGGTCAAGGTCGATTTCGTCCTCCCGAGGTTGCCCCTGTATTCCACGCTCAAGTCGACGGTGTTGTCCCAGAAATCGTTCTCGTACCTGACGTCATAGGAGCCCGAATATGAGTCGGTCTCTCTTCTCCTCGTCAATTCCAGCGGCGTGTCGGTCTCTGTCTTGGAGTAGCCGACGGTATAGAGCGCCAGGAACTCCTCGGTCCTGTAAGAATACGCCGAGGTCGCGGAGTATCTCTTCGAGGAGGTGTCGGTCTCCCTTACTGGCGGGTAATCGAAGGTGTTTATCATGCTGTACTCGAGGTACAGGGAGGGGAAGTCCCTGGTGACGACGTCCAGGCGGGCGTAGTAGAAGTCCCTGGATGTCCTGCTCTCGTCTTTCAGCCGGGCGGTGTCCCAGTTCTCCCTGCGAATGTACCCCGAGGTCAGGCGGAAAAAGGGGTTGTTAAGAGTGACGTCCAGCCCGGCCGACCCACTCCTCCTGTAGGTGTTCCTGGTCGTGCCCTCGGACTCGGCGCTCTGGTCAAAGAGGCTGGCGTTCACGGAGAGCCGGTAGGAGATCAGGGGGCTCAGCCTCTTGCTCATGCCGAGGAAGTAGTTCTGGGTGAACCGGTCGGAGGTGGAAATCTTTTCCCCCTCTTCGAACGATTCCGCCCTGCTATATGATAGGTTGGCCCTACCGTTAAAGGCGAATGCGGAAGAGCTTAGTAGCGGAAGAAGCAGTAATAGTACGAGCCATCTCAACAGTAATCATCCCCGCGTTAATCGGTCAAGGCATATCAAAATTCTGGAAACACTGCTATGCCGTACGGTTTCTTACCAACGGGAATGACCTTCACCCGCCTCCTCGTGCTCTTTTCTATAACCGTTACGGCGTCGGAGCCCCTGTCGGTCACGTAGATCTTTCTCTCCTCCGGGTCCAGCAGGAACGACCTCGGGGAATCCCCCGTCGGCATGGTGCCCATTATGGGCGTCACGGCCAGCCTCTCCTGCACGAAAGACTCCGAGGACGGCCTGACAAGCATTATCTCCCCCTCTCTCTTCTTCAGGAGATAGAGCCTGTCGAGGGAAGGGTCGGCGATAACACCTATTACGGAGGTCCCGACGTCATTTATGGCGCTGACGGCACCGGAAAAGTTACTCTTGGCTATATCTACTATATCTATGACCGACAGCTTGTCGGAACTGTAGTTGGCGACATAAACCTTGGCCCTGTCAGGGTCCACGGTTAGATCGATCGGCCCCCACTCCACATCCACAGTGAAGGTCTCCTCGATCGTACCGCTGCGGTTGTTAACCCTCAGCACGGACACGTCCCTGGATAGGTTGTTCGCCACGTAAACGTTGAAAAAGCTTTCCCGGTAGCTCCTCAGCAGGTTGATGTCCTCGAACATGAGAAAGGGTGACCTGACGATCTCATCCACCGGGGGGTCGATCGCCACAGCCACAGGGCCGCGGCCCACTCTGGCGTCCTCAATCTCGTCGTAGGTGGCAGCGTCCAGCACCGAGACGTTGTCCGAGCTGTAGTTGGCCACAAAGATGAGCTCCCTGTCGTCCTCCAGCTTGGCCACCGCTATGCCCTCGGGCTCCCTGCCGAACCTCACGGGTATCTCGCTCTCGGTCCGGTTCGTCGTGGGATCTATAACGGAGATGCTGTCCGAACCCGAATTGGCCACGTAGACCCTCTGGTTGTCCCTCGAGAGGCCCGTGGCTATCCCCTTGGGCATCCTGCCGGTCTTCACCGTGGCCACCACCTCGTCGGTCTGCCTGTTTATCACCGAGACATTGTCTGAGTCCTCATTGGAGACGAAAAGGAGCAGGTTCACCAGCCCGGGGCTCTCCTCCTCCACAGCCATCGCTGGGCTGAACCTGTACCCCTCGGCTATGGAGGCGTCGGGCTCCCACGAAAGGAACACCGTGACGTTCTGGTCCTCCTCTATCTGTATGTCTACGGGGAGATCGAGCCCCTCTTCGGGTAGGGCCAGGTCGGCCTCATCCCCGCCACTCCTCCGTACAGTGGCCTCCTTGAGGGTTACCTTCAGGCTCGTGTATTTGCCCACGGGGAGATACACTTCCCCCAGCAGCTTCTGCCTGCCCTCCATTGCGCGAGAGGATATATCCACGGGACCGCGCACAACCTCCCTGTAGGCCCCACCCTCCGCTTCGACATATATGGCATCCAAGATAAACGCGATGTCCAGTGACGCCTTTTCCGGCCCGTTCATATAGAGGGTGAACTGGCCGTGGTCAGCCCGGGGTGGCTCTTTCCTTTCCTCCA
>JASFVA010000003.1:0-19134 GCA_050050055.1 Nitrospirota bacterium | reverse complement strand
CCCGTGGCCTGGGCCGCGAAGAGCTTGGTGCCGAGCTCCCCGATGAGCCCTATCTTCTTGAACTCCTTGAAGCTCTTCCACACTTTCGTCAGGAGGGAGCCGCTGGCGCAGGGCACGACGACGTTGTCGGGGGCCTCCCAGCCGAGCTGCTCCACGATCTCGAAGCCCTGGGTCTTGGAGCCCTCGGCGTAAAACGGCCTTATGTTTATGTTCACGAAGGCCCACTTGTACTTGTTGGCTATCTCGCTGCAGAGCCTGTTGACGTCGTCGTAGCTTCCGTCGACGGCTATGAGGTTCGGCTCGTAGACCACGGAGGCCACGATCTTGCTCTCCTCGAGCGAGGCGGGGATGAAAATGAACCTCTTGAAGCCCGCCCTGGCGCCGTGGGCGGAGACCGACTGCGCCAGGTTTCCCGTGGAGGCGCAGGAGACCGTGTCGAAGCCGAATTCCCTGGCCTTGGTAAGCGCCACCGCCACGACCCTGTCCTTGAAGGAGAGGGTCGGGTGCATCACCGTGTCGTCCTTGACATAGAGGGTCTTGACGCCGAGGTGCTTGGCGAGATTATCCGCTTTCACGAGGGGCGTGTAACCCGAGGTAAGGCCAACCTGGGGCTCGCCGTCTATGGGGAGGAGCTCCTTGTACCGCCACAGGTTCATCTCTCTCTTCTGGATGGTCCTTCTGTTCAGGGCCCGCTTGATCCCCTTATAGTCATAGACCGTCTCCAGGGGCCCGAAGCAGAAATCGCAGACGTAGATAGGCTCAACGGGGTATTCTCGGCCGCACTCCCTGCACTTAAGCCCCTCTACATATCCCATGGCATTACCTCCTCAAATGTATAACATTATATATTACTTAAAAATCTCAGGAATTTAAAGTGGCCCCAGGAATATGAATTGGCCTTTGAAGCCCGAGGGGGCCGAGGGAGCAATTACGGCCGGCCCAGGCCGGAAGACAGGGGTCTCCGGAGGCCTACTCGGCCGGGGGCCCTTTCGGCTTGGGCAGGACGGGGATGATATAGTTTATCAGCCACAGGAGCACAAAGGGCGTGGCCATCACCATTGAAGCCCCGAAGAAGCCCTCTCTGAAGGTGTTGAAGTCGTGCGGAATGAAGGGCAGGTGGTAGTGCATGAAGCCGGCGAAGGTAAGCGAAAAGGACTGGCCCCCTATCACGACGTTCCACCTCATCATGAACACGCCGAAGAGTATGAGGCACAGGGACAACACGGTCCTCCTGAGCGTAAGCCGGGGCAGAAGCAGCATCACGAAGGGGAGCAGGTTGCCCAGACCGTACTGGAGGATGAAAATATCGTAGAAGTCCCTTTCGTATATGACCTTCCTCAGGATGTCCCAGCTCTTCACGGCCGTATATCCCCTGAATATCAGGTCCAGGAGCTCCAGGCTGATGGCGGCGACAAGAAAGCCCACCAGGTATTTCTTGGTCATGGCCACGGTGTTCATCTGCTCGGCCCTTATGTCCTGCACCTGGCCGGAGCGCTTCCTGCCTGCCCGGAGGAGGTTTATCTCGAGCACGCCTATGTAGGTGAGCATGCAGAGCGCGATTCCGGAAACTATGGCGGACATGATGAAAATCACAGGCATGAGAGGCGTCATCCACAGGGCGTTGGCCTTTACCGAACCGAAGATGAAGCCGGCGTACCCGTGCAGGAAAGCCGCCACCGGAATGCCGATTCCCGCCAGAATCTTGGCCGCCTTGTGGTCCACCCTCTGGGCCTCCTCGCTCAGGTCGTAGGAGCCCAGAGTGAGTACGGCGTATATCTTGCCCCTGAGCCCGTCGAGCCCCGAGGCTTCCTTGAGCCTGATGGCCTCCTGGATGAAGAACTTCCGTTTCACGAACCAGATCTCCGAGGCCACGATGGCGCCGTATGTGGAGAACACAATTCCAAAAGCAGCGATGGCCGACGTGAAATGGGGAGTGAAGAATATGTTAAAGCCCCTGAAAGGCTGCTGCAGGTGGAGCTGAAGGGGCATCATTGCCACGGGCAGGAGGCAGAAGGAAAACACCAGAGAGAAGGTGGCGATCCTCTTGAGCTCGACACGCCCGAAGACGTGATAAAGCGAGGAGAGAACGAAGGCGCCCGCTACGAGGCCGGTCATGAACGGGTACATGACTATCTGGATGCTCCAGACGATAAACTCGTTGGGATAGACGAAAAGCTCCTTTAGTGTCCAGACTTCTCCGTGAACTTCCAGCACTTTACCTCACCACCGAATCCAGCCCCACATAATAGGCCATTGGTTTAGTACCGTATTCTTCCTTGAGAACGTTGACCCTCTCGGTCCTGATGATCTTGGAGACCGAGTCGTTGGGGTCCAGGATGTTCCCGATTCGTCTCGCGCCGAAAGGACAGGCGTCCACGCAGGCGGGGTTCATCCCCTTGGTTATCCTGTGGTAGCACCAGTTGCACTTCTCGGTAACGTGGTAGACCGGGTGGAAAAACCTTACTCCGTAGGGGCAGGCCATGATGCAGTATCCGCAGCCGATACACCAGGTCCTGTCTATCAGTACCACGCCGTTCGGGGTCTGGTATGTGGCGCCCACCGGGCAGACCTGCACGCAGGGCGGCTTGTCGCACTGGTTGCAGAGCTTCGGGACGAAGAAGGCCTTGGCGATTTCCTGCTCCGGAACCACGATGCCCTCCGGCTCGTGGGGGTCCGTGTAAACGGCATTCTCGGTGAATCCGTCCCTCGCAGCCATGGGCGAATCGGCCACCATCGAACCGTCCTTCTTGACTATGTAGCGCTCGACCCAGGTCCTGGAGACGCTCGCATCGTAGGGGACTTCGTTCTCGAGCTTGCAAGCCCTGACGCAGAGCCCGCAGCCGACGCATTTCTTCGTGTCTACCAGGAAGGTCCACCTCACGTCCCTGTTCCTGCCGACGGCCCCGAGCGCCCGATTGACGCCGGATGCGGCCAGTCCCATCCCGGTAAGCGATGCCAGACCGTATTTCAGAAAATTCCTTCTATCTATCAACTCGGGTCTCCTAATCGAACCCTGGCTTGTGGGGGTTGTGGCACATTATGCATTCCACCCCGGGGTTGTGTTCGTCGTTGTTTATTCCCCTTATCCACGCCCTGCCCGATTCCTTGTAGGGGAGCTTTGCGTGACACCGCAGGCATTGCTCCCTGGACTTTATGATTTCGAGCTTCTCCGGATCCATGGGGTGGTCTATGGCGGGGCCGTGGCAGTTTTCGCACTGTATTATGGCGTGGGGAGTCTGCATTATGAGCTCGTAGTTTTCGTAATGGCAATCCTTGCAGTAATCGCGGCCCTTGTATTTGACCTTGAAGTCCTCCCAGAACTTTTCGTCGCCCTGCCTGTGCCAGCCGTACATGTACCCCCTCTCGTGGATGCCGAAATCGTCGGGCACGACGAAAAACCTTGCGGTGAGGATCAAGACCACAATGCCGATGACAATATACAGGGGGCGGTATACGTGAGGTTTCATGCGCCTTCAGGAGCCTCCGCCTCGCGTACTTTCCTCTCAGAGTAAATCAAGTCTTCTCTCCTCATCCCCATATAGGTTAATTGTTTTCTTATAGACGGCGAATAATCAATAACCACAAAACTTTTAATTATACTAAACCGCCGGATTAGATTTCAAATAATATATTGTTAAATCTGCTCCTATCGAGCTCGTTGATTACCTTTACTCCTTTCCATGTGGCTCCACGCTGTAGAAGCGCAACTGGCCGGTGTATACGGGTATCGCGAACTTCAGAAGGAGCGTGTAGACGAGCGCGCCGATGGCCCATATCCCGAGGGCCACTCCCTTTTCGACAAGCGTGGGGCCGTACTCGTAGATCTCCCCCAGGACCCCGGGTATGAAGCCCGGGACGATGAGCCCCATTCCCTTTTCTATGTAGATCCCTGTTATAACGAGCACGCAGGCGAGGTTCAGGGTGAACATGTTCTCCCGCGTCCTGGGTATCAGGAACAGGAAGAAGGCCGTCACGTTAAACAAGAGGGCGGTCCACATCCACGGCACAAGGTTGTTGTGCCCGTGCAGGCCGAAGTAGAGGTACTCCATCGGAGCCAGGTGCACGCTGCCCGAGTAGAATTCCTTGAAGAACTCCGCGGCGAACAGGAAGAGGTTTATGCCCATGGCGTAGGCTATCAGTTCGGCTATCTTAAAGAGCGCCTTGTTGTCTATTTCTATCCTCGAGACCCGCCGGACGATCTGGAATATTATCAGCATCGCCGCGGGTCCGGAGCAGAAGGCCGAGGCGAGGAATCGAGGGGCCAGAATCGAGGCGTTCCAAAAGGGCCTCGAGGGAAGCCCGTTATAGAGAAACGCCGTTACCGTATGGATGCTTACGGCCCAGGGAATCGATATTATGATGAGGGGCTTGATGATGGAGATGTCATATTCCCTGTCATGGGCCATCTTGTAAAGGACGTAAAAGGAGATGAACAGGTTGATCGCCATATAGCCGTTGAGGACCAATATATCCCACGCGAGAAGAGATTCCGGGAAATGCATCTTGCCCAGAAGCGGAAGCACGTGCCAGACCCTGTCGGGCCTGCCCATGTCCACGACAACGAAGAGGATGCACATCACGATGGTCGAGACAGCGAGCAGCTCGCCGAACAGCACGATCTCCTTGATAGGCTTGAAGTTGTAGATGTAAGCCGGCACCACCAGAAGAACCGCCGCAGCCGCCACGCCCACCAGGAAAGTGAAGTTGGAAATGTAGAATCCCCAGGAGACCTGGTCCCTCATGGCAGTGTGGATGAGGCCCTGGTCGAGCTGCTTTATGTAGGAAACAACGCCGAAGAAGATGAAGAAAGCCAGTATCCCCAACCAGATGTAATACCACTTTCCGCCCTTCGTTATGTACTTCAGGGTCGTGAAAAAGTTCCTTATCGTATTAAGCATCAATGCCTCCCCTGCCCATTACCCGTAAGTCGAGAAGAAGTAGTAGAATTTCGGCGACGTGTTAAGGTCCTCCTTGAGCCGGAAGACCCTCTTGTGGTCTATGAGGTACCTCATCTCGCTTTCCGGATCAAGGAGATTTCCGAATTTCCTGGCTCCCACAGGGCATATCTCGACGCAGGCCGGATACCTCCCCGGGTTCTCTCTCACCCTCTGGATGCAGAAAGTGCATTTTTCCACAACGCCCTGGTAGCGCGGCCTGTTCCCAAGGTAGTGGGTTTCGGTGTTGATTTCCTCCCTCGCTATGTTCGGCTCCCCCCAGTTGAACCTGCGGGCCCCGTAAGGGCACGCGGCTATGCAGTAACGGCAACCGATGCACCAGTTGTAATCAATCACCACTATTCCGTCGGGTTCCTTCCAGGTGGCCGTGGCCGGGCAGACTTTCACGCACGGAGGGTCCTCGCACTGCTGGCACTGGACGGGCATGTAGAAATGTCTCTCTTCGGGGACCTGGTCGGGATAATAATACTTGTCGGAGTTCTCGAGGTCGTTGACCCACTTCTCGCCGCTCTTGAAGCCCAGCACCGTGATCCAGTGTATCTGCGGGGCGCGCGATTGGTTGTTTTCCCTGACGCAGGCGTAGACGCACCTCCTGCAGCCTATGCACCTGGATATGTCGAGCCCGTATCCGAAGAGCGTCCCCGGGTGCGGGGGGGTGGACTTTATATTGAGGTCCTTGCCGTAATCCTTCTTGTATTTCTTCTCGAGCCTGCTTATCACCCTGTCCAGCTCGTTCTTGTTCATCTCCTTGAAGTGCTTCTGCAGAAAGGCCTCCCACACGGAGGCTTCCGCCCCCACGGGCAGCGCCAGGCCGGCCGCAGCAGCAGCCGCGCCCTTGAGGAAGTTCCTCCTGCTAACGGGCGGCCTCGGAAGGCCTTTCTTGTCTTTTCTCTTATCCTTCACTTTATCTTCCGCACCTCACTGTATGTCGCCCAGAGGGTTCCTCGGGATTTCTTCTTCGGTCAATCTTCTGTAGCGGATATCCCCGGGCTTCTCGGGCGGCGGCAGCGGGGTCAGAGGCTTGAACCTCGGGGAATGGGGGTTGTGGCAGTGCACGCAGAGGCGGTACTCTTTCTTCCCGTTCCAGTAGCCCGTCCTCCTACCGTGTATCCCCGCCTTCCAGTCGCGGAATATCGTGCCGTGGCACTGGCCGCAGAGGTAATAAGACTCCTCGAAGGAAATCAGTGAGCCAGCCGCGGACCTCAGCCAGTCCCTGTCTTCGGCGTTATGGCAGTCGAGGCACCACCTCTGCTCCTTGGCATGGTCGAAGGCCTCGGCGATTTCGGTGTGAAACATCAGCTCTCTCCGCTCCGGATTCGGCTCCATGCCGGCGTGGCACTGGGAGCACGGGTATATTCCCTCCGAAAAAGGCGGCGGCGGCACGAAGAACTCCGGCACCTTGTGCTCCTTCACGGCCAGCACAGGTTCCGACTCGGGATATTGCGACTCGTGCACGGCATATGCCGCAGTCAACGGCACAAGCGAGAGAATCAGCGCACAACAAAGTATTCTAATCGGCTTCTTCATGGGTCAGGCTGGAATCCTACTCCCTGGATCTCGATATCAGAATCAAAACTACACCCATGCCGAGGAATAAGAACATCAAAGTGGAGGAAAGGTTCTTCCTGAACTCCAACTCTTCGAATATCCCCTGCTTCTTGGTCTCAATCTGCCCCAGCTTATCCGTGAACTCGTCGGTCCTTTCCTTGATGAGGTCGACGTCGATGGCATGGAACAGGGTCCTGAACTCCGCCTGAGTGTTGAAAAAGGATTTCTCCACCTCTTCGGGAAGCGCGCCCGAAGCCTTCAGCCTCGCAAGATCCTCTTCTATGCTCACAAGCTCGTTCTCCACAAGGAACAGAGCCTGCTTCATCTCCTTAGCCCTTTCGTAGGAGTGGCACTGCGTGCAGCGCTGCTCGTTTATGATTTCGATGCTCGCCTTCTGAATGTTGTGCGACCCGTGGCAGGTCACGCAGCTCGGGCCCTCTCCGGTCCTGGCCAGCACTTCGCCGTGGCCGCTCTCGCGGTAGAAGTTCAGTATCCTTATGTGGCACTTTCCGCAGAAGTCGGGAACCTCGGTATTGGCGGGCACGCCTAAGAATCCTCTCTTGTGCGACATCGCGAGGGACGCGTCCTTCTCGTCGCCGCCATGGCAATCGTGGCACGAAACCTCGTTCTGAAAGTGCCAGCTCATCCTCCACTGCTCGGGGATGTCCTTGTATTCCTCCTTCATCTCCTCCGAGGTATGGCATCCTATGCACGAGCTTTCCTCCGCCTGCACCCCGCCTGCCCAAGGCATCATGAGAAACTCCTTTTCGAAGGCCTCCCTGTACCCACCGTAGGCCAGTGTAGCGATTGCGAGTATGCCAAGAAGCGCTATCGCAAAATATCTCATGTCAGCGCGCACCCCATATCGTCAGGATGAACCACAGAACGATCGAAGCCAGGAACACGCCCAGAAGGAAGGGCCTGTGAGAAAGCCTTCTCTCCCTCTTGGAGTCGAAAAAAGGCCAGAAGAGGAACACCACCATGAATATCACGTGGATGATTCCGCCGATGAACTCGCTCGGGATTATCTTGACCAGCTGATACGGCGCGAGGAAGAACCACTGCGGCCTTATCGACGGGGGCGTCAGGAAGGGATTCGCCTGCTCGTTCGCTCCCGCGGGCAGGAAGGTCGAGGGCATGAAGGTGATGACGAAAAAAACTATTACGAAGTAAACCATGGTCATGTAAAGCTGCCTGATGAAGAAGTCCGGGTAAAGCGAAATGCCGTCGGGGTGGGGGTCCCTCTGGTACTGGATAAGCGGCATGTCCTCGCACTCGCCTTCGAGACCGCAGGAATAGCCGATGCGCACCACCAGATAGGCGTGGATCAGGACGAAGACGAACAGCAGCGTGGGGATGAAGGCCACATGGAAAGCGAAGAACCTTCCCAAAGTAATGCCTGAAACGTAATCGCCGCCCCTGACGAAGGAAACTATCGAGTCTCCTACCACGGGGATGACCGAGGGTATGGAGGTCGCAACGGTGGTCGCCCAGTAACTCAACTGGTGCCACGGGAGCAGGTAGCCCGTTACGCTCGCCGTCAGGACCAGAAGCATGAGCAGCGCGCCCGTCACCCAAGTAAGCTCCCTGGGCCACTTGTAGCCTCCCCGCATGAACGTGTATACCAGGTGGATGAACAGCGCCCCGACGATGAGGTTGCTGCCCACGATATGCATCTGCCTGAAGAGCCAGCCGAAAGGCACCGTGTTCATGATGCTCTGGATGCTCTTGAAGGCGAAGTCAGGATGGGGGATGTAGTACATCAGGAGGAGAATGCCCGTCACCGCCTGGACAACGAGGGCCGCGAGGACGACGAAACCAAGGGTGCTCAAAACGTTCGTCCCCTTCGGGAGCCTGTAGTGCTTGAGCCTCGAGGTCATCGCCTCGATGCCTATTCTCGATTCCAGGTAACCCCTGATCCTTTCGAGCATGCTAAGCAATATACCCCACGAATATCATGTCTCCGGTCACCTCGATCGGGATTCTTTCCAGAGGCCTGGGCGGAGGCCCCGACACGACATTCCCCTCCAGGGTGAAAATCCCGGCATGGCAGGGACATACAAGCCTTTCCTGGTCCTCGTCGTACATCACCAGGCAGCCGAAATGCGTGCATACTCTTGACAGGGCGACATAACCCTTTCCGCGCCTGTTGATGACAATTACAGGCTTGTCGTTGTAAATGACTTCCTTGGCTGCTCCCGAGGGTATGTCGGTCTTGTTGATCGCCAGCTTTTCGGTGGCTGCGGCAGACCGTAACGGAGCCAGGAACCTCACGACGGGATATCCCAGCACGGCGACTGTGGCGGCGCCGAGGCCGGCAAGCAGAGACTTTAAGAAACCCCGCCTTTGCATTCTATCCCTTTCTTTTCCAATCTCTGTACAATGTCGATGGCCCGAAGAAATTCAATTCTTGACGAACTCCATTTTACATACGTTAATGACAATTTTCAATTTGATATTGTGACTATAATTTCACCTTATGACTGCAATTTTACTGCTCCATATTTCAGATTACTGAAGGGCCTCGCACCGTGGGCATAAGAAAAAGGGGCAGGGTTCAACCCCCTGCCCCGTCCGCGGCGTTGGCCGTCTACGTTCCGCTCAAGAACTGCTCCGGCGTGGGAACATCGTCCTTGCTGTGGCACTTGACGCAGACCACCTTGGCCCTGGCCTCGGTGACGGTCCAGCTATGCGGCCTGTGACAGTCCTCGCACTTGGCGCCGAAATACTCTATGTGCACGCCGTGCTTTCCGACGTTGAGAACGTTCCTGTGGCAGTTCAGGCAATTGCCCCAATCCGGCCTTGCGTCCTCGTGAGGATGGTGGCAGAGGTAGCACTGGAATTGCATTGGCGCGTCCTTGGGGACGTATATCTTGATAGCCTTATCCACCGTCTCCTGAGGGGGCTTGTAGTGCGTGACGTCCAGGGTCTCGCCCTCTGAGAGCATCGCCCTTACCCGCTCGTCGCCGTGGCAGAAGAGGCACTTGTTCCTGCCCGGCCTCAGGTCGGGTGTCCTGTCGGTATGGCAGTTCAGGCAGGCTATCTCCTCCATGCCCATTCCGTGCACGACCTTGCCCTGGTGGCAATTGACGCAGAAGCGCGGCTCGGGCACGAACTCGTGGGTTATGTAGCCGTGGCATTTAGAGCACTCTATCTGCTCCATGAAGTAATGCTTGGCGTGCAGTCTCGACTTGTTGATTTGGGGAGCGGTGGGGTACTCCTCTTCGGTTTCCCAGTGGCACTTTAGGCAGTACTTCCAGGGCACTATGATCTTCCCGTGCCTGTCGGGCACCTCCGTGGGCCTGTGGAACACGAAGCTGATGAGCAGCTGGTTCATTTCGTCCACTGCCAGGTGGTGGCATTCATGGCAGTTGATCTGCTGGTGCACGCTGGCCTCCCAGGCCTCGAAGGCGGGCTTCATCAGGTGACAGCTCACGCAGAAGTTCGGGTTGTTCTGGGTGAAGTTATAGAACTTGAAAGAGGCGATTCCCACGCCCCCGAGAATGGTCAGCAACAGCACCGCGATGATAATCTTTCCCTTCAGGGGCATGTCCCTTTCCAGCCACTTGAAGGGCGAGAAGAACTTAAGGGCTCGCTCGATCAATCGGAACGGCGTCCCCAGAATTCTTCCGATTGCGCTAAAGATCTGGTTCATTTTTACTCCCCTCCCCGTTGTAACCTTGTTATTTTTTATCTTCCAATTTCGATGAAAGTCTCGTATGCCGCCTTCGCCGTGCGGTCTATGTCGGCCTGAGAATGGGCGAGTGAGATGAATCCGGCCTCGAACTGACTGGGAGCTATATTCACTCCTCTCCGGAGCATGCCCATGAAGAACCTGGCGAACTTCCCGGTGTCCGCGGAAGTGGCCGTGGCATAGTCCTTGACCTCCCGGTCACTGAAATAGGTGCAGAACATCGTGCCCGCCCTGTAGAACTTAGTCCTTGCGCCGGCCCTGGAGGCGGCGTCCCTCAAGGCCTCCTCGAGCGCCCCGGCCTTGTCGAGGAGCTTTTCGTAGGAGCCCTTTCCCGATATTGCCTTGATGGTCTCTATCCCCGCGGTCATGGCGAGGGGGTTGCCGGAAAGCGTGCCCGCCTGGTAGACGGGCCCCTCGGGAGACACCATCGCCATTATGTCGGCCCTCCCGCCGTAGGCCCCCACGGGCAGCCCTCCGCCTATCACCTTGCCCAGGCAGGTCATGTCGGGCTTTATGCCGAAGCGTTCCTGGGCCCCTCCGTATGACACCCGGAACCCGGTCATTACCTCGTCGAAGATGAGTATGCTCCCGTATTTCCTGGTGAGGCTCCGCAGAGACCGCAGGAACGAGGCCGTAGGAAGCACGCAGCCCATGTTGCCCGCCACGGGCTCGACGATCACTCCCGCGATGGATTTCCACTCCCTGTCCAAGGTCCTCTTGAGGGCCCCGGTGTCGTTATAGGGGAGCGTTATGGTGTTCCTGGCGTATGAGCCCGGCACGCCCGGGCTGTCGGGCACGCCCAGCGTAGTGGCGCCGGAGCCGGCCCTGACCAGAAGGCCGTCGGCGTGGCCGTGGTAGCACCCCTCGAACTTGATTACCTTGTCCCGGCCCGTGACCCCCCTGGCCACCCTGATGGCGGACATCGCAGCCTCAGTGCCGGAGTTTACGAGCCTGACCTTCTGCATGCTCGGGAAAGCCCTGACGAGGAGGCCCGCAAGCTCGGTCTCGAGCGCCGTGGGAGCCCCGAAGCTCGTGCCGAGGGCCGCCTGCCTGCAAAGGGCCTTGACCACCCTCGCAGGGGCGTGCCCGAGTATGAGGGGTCCCCAGGACAGTACGTAGTCTATGTAGGAATTGCCGTCGGCGTCGTAGATCTTGGAGCCCTTGCCCCTCGAAATGAAAAGCGGGTTGCCCCCCACGGCCCGAAAGGCCCTGACCGGGCTGTTGACTCCTCCGGGTATGAGATTTTGGGCCTTCTTGAACAGCCGGCCCGACTTATTTAGGCTTCGCTTCCGCATGACACCATAAAGAGGGATTTAATAATGTAGCATATGGCTTTTTACAATGTCAAAAAACCCTTAAAACCCCGGGGATTAGTGCAAGGCGGACCACCTCGCCGACATAAGGGGGGCGCCTTTCAATACCCCGGCCCGTTATGTTATAAATTAAGGAATAGCCTACAGGAGGATTATATGAAAAAACTCACCGCAGTGCTTCTCTTGGCATTTCTCGCCTTTTCGTGCTCCCAGGACCAGGGCGGCTCCAAGGAGGCCAAGCCCCCCGTCCCCGCTGAAAAGTCCGCTTCGGAAGCCCCGGTCGAATATCTCGCGAAAGTAAACGACGTAACGATCGGCGTCGAAGACGTAAGAGAGGAATTCAGCATGCTGAACCTGCGGGCCCAGCAGATGTTCATGGCCGAAGGCGGCCTCGAGAGCTTCCTCGACGAAATAGTAAAGAAGGAGATGCTCCTGCAGGAAGCCACCAAGCGGGACTACGAGAGCGACCCCAAGTTCAAGGAGCTCATGGAGGACTACAAGAAGCGGCTCTACATCGGGTTCCTGCTCAAGGACGAGGTGGAGCTGAAGTCCGAGGTCAGCGATGAGGAAGTGAAAAAGTACTATGAAGACAACCGCAAGGACTTCGTCCTCGAATCACCGGACAAGGACAAGCCGGAGGTCATAGAGCTCGAAGCGGTAAAGGACCTCATCAGGCAGCGGCTGGCCGAGCAGAAGAAGGACAAGGTCTTCGAGAGCTACATCGCCGGCCTGAAAAAGGCCTACGACATAGAGATCAACGAGGACGCAGTCAATAGGGCCTTCGGCAACATGACCGCCCCTTCCGCAGAGGAGAAGCCTTAAGCCGCGCTAAAGGAACCGGCCCCGGCTTAGTCGGTCGGCACGAAATAAGTGCACGAGATGCCGCCGTCGCACAGGCATTCCTGCCTCTGGACCCCCTCTCCGAGCAGGTCCCTGTATAGCTCGAGCTCGTACTTGCACGGCTCGGAGTAGTTTACGGATATCTCGGAGATGGGGCAGTTGAATTCCTTGAGGACGTAGCCGCCGTCCTGCTCCTCGACCTCAGTCATGTAGCCGTCCTGGTTCAGCATCTCCGACAGGGTGCTTACCTTATCGCGAGGGTCGGAGAAATCTGCTATAAAATTGTACTTTCCTATGAGGAGCTGCTCCTTCCTGCGCTTGATGATGCTGTCGAGCATGTCGTGCCCTTCCATTTCGACGATGGTGCTGAAAATCTCGTTTATGAACTTGCCGTATGACTTGGGGAAGATGCTTTCGGCCCTTTCCGTGAGGCCGTAGAGAAAGACCGGTCGCCCAATGCCCGTCTTCCTGACGACGTTCCGGACTATGCCCTGTCTGTCGAGGGCCAGCAAGTGCTGCCTGACGGCCATGGGCGTGATGCCCACCTTCTTGCTCAGTTCGGCCACCGTCATCCAGTCCGACCGCTTGAGATAATTGATTATTTTCTGCCTCGAGGGTCTAGCGTCCATGGCCGCTCCCTTCCCTTAGTTGATAAAATTAAGTAAAAGTTTATAAATAATAAACAGAAAAGTTGAATATTGCAAGCCTGTTGTTTTTGGGCTTGTTTCATGCCACCCGTGGTTTGCATCGGGTTACCAATTATTAATTATTCGGGTATAATGTCAAGGAAACTCCAAAGGGGGCAGGGAGGATATAGTTGCTTAAACTCAGGGACGGAATCGTCGAGCTCTACCGGAAGGTGGCCACCTCGGTTCCGCCCGACGTGGAAGAGGCCCTCAGGGCGGCTCATGACCGGGAAGCCGGGGGCTCCGAGGCCAAAGAGGCCCTCGCCGGGATGCTCGAAAATATAAGGCGTTCCAGAAAAAGCCCGCAGCCCGTCTGCATCGAAACGGGCATTCCGGCCTTCTACCTGAGCGTGCCGAAGGGCCTGAGCCACAGCGAAATACTGGACACGATAGCCGAGGCCACGAGGCTCGCCACCCGCAAGGTCCCCCTGAGCGCCAACGCCGTGGACATCGTCTCCGAGCGGAACACCGGCGACAACACCGGCAAGGGGTTTCCCATAATCCACCTCGGCCAATCCCCTAGCGACATGTTGACCGTGGAGCTTACCCTCAGGTGCCCCGACTGCGAGACCAAGGGGCAGACCTACTCTCTCCCCGACGAAAGCCTGGGTGGCGCGACCCCGCTGGAGAACATCGGCCGATGCGCCTTGGACTCGGTCCGGAAGGCAAAGGGCAGGGGCTGCCCCCCCTACGTGGTCGGCGTGGGGGCCGGTGCCTCGAAGGACCAGGTGACGGCCCTCTCAAGGATACAGCTCATGAGGAAGTTGCCGGAACGGGCCGCCGAGGGGCCGGTGGCCGACCTCGAAGAAAAGATACTCGCCGAGATAAACGGCCTTGGCATAGGCCCCCTCGGCAGGGGCGGCTCTGCCACCGCCCTGGCGGTGAAGGTGGGCCTCAACCACCGCATGACCTCGTCGTTCGTCGTGGACGTGTATTTGAGCTGCTGGGCCCTCAGAAGGGGCCGCCTGATCTGGTAGAGCGACAGCCCTCCCGCTGCCTTCACAGAGAGCCGCAATCGTATTACAATGGGTTATGGTGTTCGTCACCGGCGGCACGGGCTTCATAGGAAGCCACTTTCTCCGGATCCTGAAGGAGGCCGGACGCGACGCCAAGTGCCTCGTGCGCTCTCCCGCCAAAGGAGGCATCTGCACCTCCAAGGGTTTTGCCACGGCGACGGGCAACATAATTGAGCGCGATTCCATCAAGGGAGACCTAAACGGCGTGGACACGGTGGTGCACCTTGTCGGGATCATCGAAGAGCGGGGCAGGCAGACTTTTCATAAAGTGCACTTCCAGGGGACGGTCAACCTGGTGGAGGAGGCTTCGCTGGCGGGGGTAAAGCGATTCGTCTACGTAAGCGTGCTCGGCGCGGACCCGGACTCCCGGTTTGCCTATTACAGGACCAAGGCCCAGGCCGAAGAGACCGTCAAGGCCTCCGGCATCCCCTACACCATATTCCGGCCCTCCCTCGTCATCGGTCCCGGGGGCGGGTTCGTGGGCAAGCTGCTGGACCTCATGAACGCCCCCGGGCCTTTCCTGCCGGTTCCCGGCGACGGCGGGGCCAAGCTCCAGCCCATCTACGTCGAAGACCTCGCCAGGTGCATCCTGAGCGCCATGGACAGTCCGCAGGCCGCCGGAAGGACCTACGAGGTGGGGGGGCCCGAGCAACTTTCCTATAACGAGCTCCTCGTGATACTCGCCGACGTCATGGGCCGGAAGAAGAGTCTCCTCCACATACCCATGGGCCTCATGATGCCCGCGGTGAAGGTGCTCGAAAAGACCGGCCTGAGCCCTGTTACCTCGGACCAGCTTGGACTTCTCAGCCGGGACAACACCTGCGCCCCCGACGCTGTCAGGAAGGAGTTCGGCTTCGAGCCCGTCGCCTACAGGCGGGCCATAGAGCTTTCTACTTTACGACGAGAACCGGGCAGGTAGTGTACTCCACCACCTTAGAGGAGACGCTTCCGAGGAGGAACTTCTTGGCGCCGTGCCTGCCGTGGGAGCCCACCACCACGAGGTCGACCTTCATCTTCTTGGCGGTCTCGAGGATCTTCTCGGCCGGCAGCCCCTGCCTCGTGATCGTCTTGGACTCCACGGACTTGCCCGCCAGGGAGCTCCTTATCTTTTCCATGGCCACCTTGGTCTCCTCGGTGAGGGCCTCCATGATCCTCTGGCGGTCCATGTCCGAAAGCTCGGTGAGATAGAGTTCGGGAATAACGGTCAGAACGGTGAGGTTGGATCCGAATCGCAGGGCTATTTCGACGGCTTTCTTGAGGGCCTTGTCCGAAAGCTTCGAGCCGTCGTGGGCAACGAGTATTTTCTTCACGCCACCTCCATACACGCGTTAGATGTCATTAGTATAGCAGGAAACCGGCCGTGCCGCCACTTGTCGCGCCGCCCTGTCTCCCTCAGAAGAGGTCCGTAGCCACCGTATAAGCGTATCCGAAGGCCATGAGCGCGAAGGCCGTGGAAAGAACGCCGAGAACGACATAGAGCACTCCCCTGCCCTTTCGCCCCAGCCTGAAACAGACGGCCGCCTTAGGAATGAGAGTGGCCGTGCCGAAAAGGAGCATCAACCCTACAAGTATCTGCGTGACGAATCTCATCATGGTGCGTTTACCCCCATGTCAACATCAGCCGGCTATTATTATAGACCCTCCAGGGCGCAACGGCCGCACAGGGGCCTTCTGGGCCTGCAATGGATCTTTCCAAGACGGACGAAGAGGGCGTGATACTCGTTAAAGAGCTCCGCGTCGGGATTGAGCTCGGAATGAAATAGGCCCTGGAACGCCTCGTAGGGTTCGTCGTGCTCGATAAGCCCGTGACGAGAAAGCACCCTCCTGGTGTAGGCGTCGATGACGAAAACGGGCCGCCCTAGGGCGTAAAGGAGGATGGAGTCCGCCGTCTCGGGCCCTATGCCGTTGACCCCGAGCAGTCCGGCGCGAAGCGCACCCGTATCCTCCCTTCCCATGCGCTTGAAGCTCCCTCCGTATTGGTCCATGAGGAAATCCACGAAAGCCTTCAGCCTCCTGGCCTTTACGTTGAAGTACCCCGCCGGTCGAATCGCGCGGGCCAACTCCTCCGTGCCCAGCCCGTGAATCTTCCGCGCTCTCAGGATTCCCTGTCTCTTCAGGTTGTCTATCGCCCGCTCCACGTTCTGCCAGTTCGTGTTCTGGGTCAGTATGGCTCCCGCGGCTATCTCGAAGGGCGTGTCGCCCGGCCACCATCTCTGGGGGCCGAACTCGGCGTAGAGTTTCCTGTATATCTTCATCAGGGGCCTTTTCATTTCCGGCACCGGCCGCAGGGCGAATAAAACCATGCATCCTATTTTAACGGTCCACAGGAAAACGTTTCCACAGGTGCATGACCGCACCCCGCTTTTCGGGCAACTCCAAGGGGCCTCCCCTTTCAATTTGAGCGCCTTTCGGATATATTATCTACACAAAATCGATTTCCCTGGAGTGCCCTTAATGCTCGACATCAGGCTCATAAGAGAGAACACCGAAAAGGTCAAGGAGGCCCTCGAAAAAAGGGGTTACGGGATAGCGCTCGGTGAGTTCCTGAAGTCCGAGGAGCAAAGGCGGGAGCTTCTCAGGCAATCCGAGGAGCTCAGGGGCAGGCGAAACAGCGTATCGGAGGAAATCGGCAGGCTCAAGAAGCAGAAGGAGGACGCCTCCTCGCTCATAGCCGAGATGAAGGGCGTGTCCGAAGAGATCAAGGCCCTGGACGAAAAGCTCAAGGACCTCGACGAAGAGACGGCCGGATTCCTCCTGGGCCTCCCCAATATCCCAGACGAGAGCGTTCCCCTGGGAAAGGACGAGACCGAGAACGTCGAGGTGCGGAGGTGGGGAGAGCCGCGGGAATTCGACTTCAAGCCCCTCAACCACTGGGACCTCGGAGAGATGCACGACATCGTGGACTTCAAGCGGGCCTCGAAGCTGGCCGGGGCGAGGTTCTCGATTATGAAGGGCCTGGGGGCCAAGCTCGAACGCGCCCTGATGAACTTCATGCTCGACCTGAACACCTCGAAGGGCTACAGGGAGGTGTTTCCGCCGATAATCGTTAACCGCGAGAGCATGACCGGCACGGGGCAGCTCCCGAAGTTCGAGGCGGAGCTTTTCAGGACCGTGGACCCCGAGCTCTACCTCATCCCCACGGCCGAGGTGCCGGTGACGAACATACACCGCGACGAGATCCTCGAGGAGGCCGACCTGCCCGTCTTCTATACGGCCTATACCCCCTGCTTCAGGCGCGAGGCGGGCTCCTACGGGAAGGACACCAGGGGCCTCATACGCCAGCACCAGTTCAACAAGGTGGAACTCGTGAAGTTCGTAAGGCCCGAGCACTCCGGCGAGGAGCTCGAAAGGCTGACCGCCGACGCCGAGGACGTCCTGCGGAGGCTGGACCTCCCCTACAGGGTCGTCGCCCTCTGCACCGGGGACCTCGGTTTCGCCGCCGCCAAGACGTACGACCTCGAGGTCTGGGTGCCGGCCCAGGGCGTGTACAGGGAGATATCGTCGTGCTCGAACTTCACCGACTTCCAGGCCCGGAGGGCAGGCATCCGCTTCAGACGGGAGGGCAAGAAGGGCACGGAATTCGTGCACACCCTCAACGGCTCCGGCCTGGCCATAGGAAGGACCGTGGTGGCAATCCTGGAGAACTGCCAGCAGAAGGACGGAAGCGTCGTCGTACCCGAGGCCCTGAGGCCCTACATGGGCGCCGACAGGATTGCCTGAGCCGAATTGCCGTTGTTATAATAGTTCATGAGGCCGCGTCTTTACCTCAGGGTCGGCGACAGGGTTCGCCACATCAAGTACATAAGGTGGGGAAGCGGCGAGGTCACCGAAGAGAAGCATTCCTCGCTGGCCGGTGGGTTCTGCTTCGTCAAGATCCTTTTCGAGGACGGCGAGGAAAGGGCATTCATAAACGACATGGACAACTCGCTGTGCTGTTATTATTCTGGCATCAAACTCGAGCGCTGAGCCAAGCGGCATGAGCTTCTTCGACTACCTCGAAAGCCCCTTGGGCACTGTCTACATGATATTCTCGGGCAAGTCCCTTTCCGCTATATCCTTCGTAAAGCCCCGCATGAAGAGGGGCAGGGCCCCGAAGGACTTCAAGAGGGACCTCGCGGAATACTTCGAGGGGAGGCTGCGGCAGTTCTCCCAGAAGACGGTGTTCGCCGAGGGGACGGAGTTTGAAAAGGAGGTCTGGAAAGCCATCAGGGAAGTCCCCTATGGCGAAACGAGGACATACAAGTGGCTCGCCCAGCGGGTCGGCTCCCCCGGCGGCTCGAGGGCCGTGGGCCAGGCCCTCTCGAAAAACCCCATACCCATCGTGGTCCCGTGCCACAGGATAATAGAGTCCACCGGAAACATAGGGGGGTACTCCTCGGGCGTCCACATCAAGCGCAGGCTCCTGGAGATGGAATACTACAACTCCCTCAAGGCGGGGAAAACCGAATCATAGGCACTTTCAAGGAGGATTTATGCAGGTTCTGGTTCTTTACTATTCAAAAGGCGGAAACACCAGAAGGCTCGCCGAGGCAGTGGCCGAGGGGGTCAAGTCGGCGGGGGTGGAGGCGGTCCTTAAGAGCACGGCGGAGGTCGCCAAGGAGGACTTCATCGGCTCGGCGGGAGTGATTGCCGGCTCTCCGGTCTATTTCGGGGTGATGGCGGCGGAGCTCAAGAAGATATTCGACGACTTCGTCAGCACCCGGAGAAAGATGGAGAACAAGGTGGGCGCCGCCTTTTCCACCGGGGCCCATCCCTCGGGGGGCAAGGAGACCACGATAATGTCCATCCTCCAATGCATGCTCATATACGGGATGATCGTGGTGGGCGACCCCATGAGCGCTTCGGGCCACTACGGCGTGGCAAGCTTGGGCATCCCGGACGAAAAGGCCTCGGACGAGGCCCGGAAGCTGGGCTCCCGCGTGGCGGAGCTCTGTAAGAGGCTCCAATAGCGAACCACTGCCGACGCGCGCGACTAGGGGTGGACTGAAAGCATAAACTCCAGCCCTCGGAGGTGAAGAATTGCTCAAGAAAATCTTTCTTCTTATCGCGATAGCCGCTCTGGTCTCCGCCATGTCTCCACCT
>JASFVA010000002.1:0-19827 GCA_050050055.1 Nitrospirota bacterium | reverse complement strand
ATATTGTTCTCCAGCTTTGAACTTTCCGTTTAAGCCCACCACCGAGAGGTAGCCTTCTGGTGGGTTCACAGGTCTGTCAAAATGGCACTCCCTGCAGTCGGACTCTCCGAAGCCCCCGGTTATGGCCGGAGGTGGTCCGTCCTGATAGGAGGCAGCATTCGAAAGCGTAAATAAAAGAGTAAATATTATTGCGATTACTCCTAATCTGCGTCTCATAAGGATCCTCGTTAGAGAAGGCTCATGTCGGCCATATGGTCGGGAAGCTCACTCCGGCAGGCTCGCTCTGCCTATTGTATTTGCGTCCGTGCCGAACCATATGGTGTTGTCCAGCTCATGATAAAACATGTGCCGGACGCTCCCCCCGCCGCTCGGGATGTCGGTGATGCTGAAAAAACTCTCAGTGCCCGGGTCGAAGCCCACCAGCCTGTTGGGCGATGGTCCGGTTTCCACAAACCACAGCCTTCCTCTGCCATCGGCCGCCATACCGTAGGGTCGGGCGTTCCCTCCCCCCGGAACCGGCCATTCCCGCGCCTTGCCGGTATCGGGCTCAAGGCGGCCGAGGTATCCCCGGGCATAGTCCACATACCAGATGGCTCCGTCCCCGGGGGCCACGAGCCTTCTGGGCCGGGCTTCGGCGCGCGGAAGGGAGAACTCCTCGATGGCCATCTTCTGAGGATCCACACGGCCAAGCTTATAGCTCCCGAACTCCGTGAACCAAGGGTCATCCCCAGGACCAATTATGATGCCGTAGGGACGCGCCCTGGGAGTGGGAACCTCGATAAGACGGACCTCTCTCGACGCCATATCGAGCCTCCCCACGAAATTGCCCCCTTGGACAGTAAACCAGATGATTTCTCCAGGACCTATAACGAGAGTATGGGGGTCGCGGGCCCTGGGCTCGGGCATAGGGATCTTCTCGATGGAGCCGTCCGAGGGGTTGAGGAGTCCTATGTGGGCGGCTCTGTTGCCGGCATACCAGACCTTCCCTTCCGCATCCACGACGAGATTGTGAGGGCCGGTGCCGGGCTCTAGCTCGTAGCGCTTGAAGGAGCTTTCCTCGGGCCTGAGATACGCTATGTAATCGCCCTTCTGCCCTACGACCCAGACGCGGCCTTTAGTGTCAACAAATGGGTCCCTGGGACGGGTTTTCTTCCAGGGCACTTCCCATTCCTCTATCTCCACCTCGCCGCCCGCCAAGGAGGACGAAAGAGGCAACGCAGCGAAGATCAAGATCAACAGTATGGCTCTTCTCACTGTCTCAATAACCACGTGGGGTCAAAACTCGAGCCCCTCTGCTCCTTGATCCAACCTTATCTCCTTTACACCCGCATGTCAAACGCCAAGCCAGGCCTCTCATGTTCAGAAAGCAGGTCATAGAAACACCGGGAGTATGCCTTCCGGATGATCATAAGATGTTGATGTTTATTCATAATTCGCATTGCGGCCCATGGGGAAGGCCTGCGGGATTTTGCTGACCATTCACGGCCCTGATAGGCCTTTTTGGGCGCCTTCCGCAGGGACCTGAAGGAGTATGGCCGCAGGGTTGAGACCGTCGTCTCGGACAAATGCCATTGCCCTCTTTTCACGTGAAATCGTGGTAGGCGCCGGATTGCTGTCCACAATCACCTTGAGCGCATGTAACTGAGAAGCGGCTTCAGGCGCATCAGGCAAGCTCCATAAGAAACCCCTCAGGGCGCATCTGCCCCCGTAGGATTTCCGTACCATACCCGCAAAATTTCCGTAAGTTTTCCGGTGGCCCCGAAAAATGTTGTATAACATAAATTGGCTTTCCTTTGACCTGCTGGTTTGTAGTCGAAGGTGTCACTATTCCAGACAAGGTTACTTGCTCATTTCAGATCGAAACCGTAATGCACCCCTGCCGATATGGAACAAAACTTATTGATTTGATGCGGAAATATGCCTTGCGGGGTGCTTCCTGAAGATGAGATTGACAGGAATTGTCAAATAGTGCAAGGTACGACCACTAAGTGCGCCAAGAATGAATGGGAACTGCCTATTTTTTATTTTTGTTGCGGTGGCGTCATGAGCAACGACTCATTTCTGGACCATGCGGTCACTTTAGTGCGGCGCGCGATACTTGCGCCGTCCAGCCATAACACTCAACCATGGCGGTTAAGAATATCCGACGCAGCTATAGACTTGTTTGCAGACCGCGCGCGCCCTGCCGGTTAACGACACTGACGATCAAGAGCTAACGATCAGCTGCGGTTGCGCGTTGTCGAACCTGAGGGTTGCTGCGGCGGACCATGGTTTGTCAGTCGACACGGAGATATTTCCCGACTCGACTGACCCGAATTGGCTCGTGCGCGTATCGCCTAACTCAAGAGCGAGTGCGCCTTCAGCAGAAGCCGAGCTCTCCGAATGCATCGAGCGCAGGCGAACTTATCGCAAGCGTTTCTCACAAACGCGGGTGAGCAGTGCCGCGATTGAGTACCTCGTCGAGGCGGCTGGCCGTGAAGGGGCTTGGCTTCGGCCCATCCTGAGGGAGGAAGATCGCCGTACAGTCTCCGGGCTGGTAGCCGAAGGGGATGCCCTGCAATGGGCTAATCCCACTTGGCGGCGCGAGCTGGCGGCATGGATGCGCCCGCGACGGAGGGGAGATGGTCTGACCGTGCCGAGGTTGGCCGGGCCGTTCGCCCAGTTTGTCGTGCGGACATTTGACGTGGGTAGCAGAGTCGGCGCGAGAGACAGGAAACCGGCCGATGAATCGCCCCTATTAGCAGTTCTCGGGACAGAGCGTGATGAACCGCGTGATTGGCTGTCGGCGGGGCAGGCGCTGCAGCGCGTCTTGCTGACTGCATGCAAGCTCGGTCTCCAGGCGTCCTACCTCAATCAGCCGGTTCAAGTGGCAGCTTTGCGGCCACGGCATCGGGATCTGACTGGCAGGGGATTCCCGCAGATCGTGCTGCGTCTTGGTTACCCGCCGAGCGAAATCGCAGCCTCCCCGCGCCGCCCCCTCGAAGATGTTCTGGACGCGGCATGAAACAAAAATGCGGATTCCGCTGACTCTGGTCTAGAATACTAGAAATCCTTGACAACCGCTCGGATTTCTAGTACGATGAGGGCAAGAATGTCTTTTTTGCGGAGGTGGCAAAAATGGTATGCAGCTATGCCGATCTCGACAGCGACAAGCTTAAAGCCGTGCAGGACCTCGAAAAGAAGCTCGGAAAGACCATGCTTGCTTTTTCGTGCCAGGACATTAACTCCGACGCCCTGAGCGACAGCGAGCTTGCGGAATTGCGCGAAGCGGAAAAGAGGCTCGGCCTCTCGCTCCTCGCGGTGAAGTAAGGACATCGGCTCGGCGCAGAGGGCCGAGGACCGCGCCGGTTTCGCGGTGGCGGCCCCGGCTTTAAGAGCCCGTCCTTTTCTTGATCAGCTCCGCTATCTCGCCGTGCTCCGGGAACCTGTTCTGCTCGAGCTTGGAGAAGATGAGCTCTCCGTCCAGCATCACCTCAAACGCGCCGGCAGTGGAGGACTGAACGTATTCCACGTCCAAGCCGGCTTCGTCTTTCTTGACCGCGAGGGCCAAGCTCGCGGCTATCGGCCTGTAGTTGCAAACAACGCAGTATTCTATTGACAGTTTCACGATACTGGCCCCCTTTCTCCGGTCATACTTTCTGGAGGTCGGATCTCTTCACCTTCACGTGTTTTCCCGAGTCCAGGACCAGCCTCACGAACGTCCCCGAGTGATACTCCTTTTCGAGGCACCTGTAGACCTTGGAGTTCTCGATCTTTACCTCTTCATCGCCCTTTGTTGTCTTGTAAGGTTTCGTCTCACCAGTGTACTTGACTTCCATGGCCCCACCTTTCTCCTTTCTGGTCATGCTTAATTACGGCTCCGGGTCAAACCGCCTGTCTTTCCGGCTCCTTCTCCGGCTCTCGCGGAATAATCCCTTCCAGATGAGGGAAGGGGTCATACATGTGCGGGAACTGCATCGCCTCGCCGAAGCGGTCGTTGAAATCCTCCTCGAGAGCCAGCTCAGTGTACTCCACCTTGCGGGCAATGGCGTTGGCTTCGCGGCGCTTGTCCACGTTTACCAGGGCGATGCGCGCGCCGTCGCCGGCGGCGTTCCCGATATAGTGGACCTTGTCCAGGTCGCAGTCGGGGTACATCCCGATCGCCATCGCATTGAGCTTGTCTATGTGGCTGCCGAAGGCGCCGGCGACCACGAGGCGGTCGAAGCTCTCTACGCCGAGCTTTCTCATCATGATGAGGCATCCGGAGTAAAGCGCTCCCTTGGCGAGCTGTATGGCCCTGACGTCCTTTTGAGTTACTACGATGTCCTCGCCTATTGAGGTTTCATGCTTCCAGGCTATCACATACTCAGGCATGCCATTGTCGCTCTTGCGGATCCTCGGGTGCTTGAGGTCGATGTTCAACTGGCCGTTTTTCTTTATGATGCCCGCGATGAACATCTCGGCTATGGCGTCTATTATCGCGGAGCCGCAGATGCCCCTGGCCTCCATGTTGCTCTGGCCGTTGCTCCAGGTCTCGTTGCCTATGACCTTGTACGTGGCCTCCAGGGTCTTCTCGTCGACTTTCACATTTTCTATCGCCCCGGGAGCCGCCCGCATACCGTAGGCTATCTGCGCGCCCTCCAGCGCCGGGCCCGTGGCACAGGAGCAGGAGATGAGCTTGTCCTTGTTTCCGAGGATCAGTTCTCCGTTCGTTCCTATGTCTATGAGCAGGGTAATTTCCTTCCGCCTGTGAGGGGTGTCGGCGACCAGGCAGCCCACGTTGTCGGCCCCCACGAAGCCGGCCTCGATGGGCAGGACATGGATGTTGCCCGAGGGCAGGATATTGATGCCGAACCTATCGGCCTTTACATCGATGGATCTGTGCATTGCCGGGGTGAAGGGCGCCACGCCTATGTGCTCGGGGTTGATGCCGAGGAGTATGTGGTGCATAGCCGTGTTGCCAACGAGAGTCATCTCGCTTATGTCCGAAGGCGAGAGGGAGACCTGCGCGGCGGCATTTTCGGCTATGGTGTTCAGACCGTCGATGATGGTCTCCTGCAGCTCCTTTATGCCCTTTTCCATATTCAGCATGCAGTACGTGATTCGAGACATCACGTCCTCGCCGTAGCTGACCTGGGGGTTCATCATCGATTCCGTGGCCAGCACCTTGCCGGTGTCGAGGTCCGTGAGGTAGCCCGCGACCGTGGTGGTCCCTATGTCCACGGCCAGCCCGACGTTCGTCTCCACCTTGCCGGGCTCCACGCGTATTATCTCGGAGTTCTGCCAGACCGTCGCGGTCACCTTCCAGTCCCCTTCCCTTATAACGTCCGGCAGCTCCTGGAACACCCTGTAGTCCATGGAGAGCTTCTTCAGGCCGTGCGATTCGGCCAAAGCCTCCTCGAGGCGCTCGAAGTCCCCCAGGGGGTCGTGAAGAGAGGGCTCCGGGAGCTCCACGTAGTACTTCCTCACGGCGGGTTTCGGCTTAATCTTGATGTCCCGCGCCGCCTTGCTTACTATCTGCTTTCCGGTGCGGCTTGCCTCGGGGACGAAGACGAGCACGTCGCCGTGGACGCGGGTGGCGCAGGCGAGCCGTACCTGCTCGTCGGCCTCCTTCTTCTGAAGGACCGTGAGTTCCTTTTCCTCGTAATCGCTCAAATGGCTCATGGACGAGACGATTCCCTCCTTGGGATACGACCCCTCCATGATTTTCACGCGGCACTTGCCGCAAACCATGTGCTCTCCGCAAACCGCTTCTATGCCAACGCCCAGCCTGCGCGCAGCGTCCAGTATGGTCGTGCCCTCCGGTACCGTCGTGCGCCTGCCGAACGGCTGAAATATGATGGTGTACTCCATTACTATAATTACCTCCGGTTTTTCTGGCCTTGTCCTGGTTCAGGTAGCGGGGCCTTGCTTGGCAGGGCCCCGCAGGTGCTTCTACTTGAGAGCCGCCTCTCCTTTCCTGAGGGCCTCCAGCATCATCATCGCCTCTTTCAAGGCGTTCGGAGCGTTGTCGGCCGTGGTGTCGGCGCCGTATTCCTCGACGGTCTTTTCGCTTATGGGGGCCCCGCCGATCATTATCTTGACGTTGGGGTTCTTTTCCTTGATCATCGGGATAAGCTTTTTCATGCCGACCATGGAGGTGGTCATCATGGCTGAAAGCATCACGATGTCAGAGTCGGTCCTCAGCTGCTCTTCCACAAACTTCTGCACCGGGACGTCGCGTCCGAGGTCGTGCACCGTCCAGCCCGACGCCTCGAAGATCGCCTTGATGAGGTTCTTGCCGAGGTCATGCACGTCTCCCTGCATGACGCCGAGGACGACCTGGCCCTTGGGGCCACCGGATTCGGCCTTTATGTGGGGCTTCAGCACGTCCAGCGCGGCGTACAGGGCCTTGGCGCAAAGCAGAGTCTCCGGCACGAAGTACTCGTGGGTGTCGAACTTCTCGCTCACCACTTCCATGCCGCCGGCCAGGCCTTCCATGGTCATGGTGTAGGCGTCCACGCCTGCCGCCAACGCCTCCTCGGCGATCTTCTTGGCCTCGTCAACCTTGTAGTTGATGACGGCGTCCTGGAGCCTTTTTATGAGTTCCTGTTCCTTTTCTGTTAGCATTTCTACAACCTCCTTTTTGGTTTATATTTAATACACACCGTACTTCTTGGCTGCGTCGGCGATGAGCTTGGCGTTGTACAAGGGGGAGTTCGGGGGGAACTCGCAGCCGGTGGCCAGGATGTAGCCGCCGCCTTTTTTGAATATCTCGAGTTCAGCCTTGCACTCTTCCTCGATCTCCTCCTCTGTGCCGAGCATGGCGACGGGACCCGGCGGAATCCAGCCTATAGTGGCTATCTTGTCTCCCCACTTCGCCTTGTGCTCTTCCCAGCTGTCGACGTCGTCGGCGACGTATGCGTGGGAAATGGCCGTGGGGTTGGCCCACTTCTGGGACATGTCGAAATAGATCCCGTTTCCGCAGTTGTGCAGGCTTACGATAGCCCCGGCGTTCTGTATGGCGTCGCATACCTTCTTGATGCCCTGGCCCTCGACTTTCTCCCACAGGTCCTTGCTTAGTATGCTCTGGGAAGCATAGAGGTTGTCGTAGCAGACCGAATGCGCACCGGCCTCCACCTGGGCCACCGCGTATTCCTCCAGCACCTCGTCCATGAGTTGCAGCGCGGGGAGTACTACGTCAGGGTGCTCCACGAGGTCCATGAAGAAGTTTTCCGGTCCACGCATCATGCTCAGTGTGCCGAGAGAACCGTAGACGAATCCCACTATGGCGTGGGTCTTGCCGATTTCCTTCGACAGCCCGGCAATCATGTCAATGACGCTTTTCATCCTCTTTGTCTTCCGGGGGTTGATCCTCTCGATCTTCTTGTAGTCCTCCGGGCCCTTGATGAAGGGGTCGTCGTAGTTGGGATGAGCCGTGTCGAATTCGGGGAAGATTACCTCACATCCGAAATCGTGCGCCTCCACTGACAGGTCCACCAGAGCCACGACACCGTCATAACCCAGCATTTTCAGGGAGTCGACATGGCCTCTGACCATGGCCTCGACGTTATCCCCCCTGGACCATTCGCCGTAAGTGATACCCGCTACGCGGTGCGTGGCGCCGCAAACCAGAGGCGCGGCAGGGACCCTGTCGGGCTCCTTGAACTGCAAGGCCGTTCCCACCCTTTCAAGACTAGTCATCTGTTCGCTAATGACAGCCATAACTTTGTTCCTCCTCTCCGTGTGGGGTTTCCTTAAATGGACTTTTTCTCAGTCCACCAGAACAACGCCTGTCCATATGATCTCGTCCTTCGGGGGCATCTCAAAGGGAAGCCCCGCGTTGATGCTCGTCTTGTAGACGTCTATGCCGACACCCTCCAAGGAAGGCCTGGCCTGGTAGGGCCGCCGACAGGGGCTGGACGATGCTGGACCGACGCATTCATTGCAGAGCATGCACTCGCCCCCTATTAGACCAAGGGCATACGGGAACCCTAGGGCCATCGCCTGCCCCTCCACCTTGTTGATCAGGAGATGGAGCCTTATGGCGTGGGCCTTCATGTTGTCGAGGTCCTCGTGCCCCTTGCCGCCTTCCTTGCCGGGAGCGGAAAAGTATTTTCGCACCTCCTCTTTTTCGTATTTTTCCATTTCGCCAGTCACGGGGCTCCGAGTCTGGATGAGAAGAGCGGACTCATAACACCCAAGGACCCGGCTGAACTCCTCGAATGTGGGGACGTTCGGCGGGCACGTCAGCGTGTGCCCGTAATGGGGGCACAGGGGTATCTGGCACTTCATCCTCACGCGCTCGTCCATCTCCACAAGCCGGGCGGAGAATACCCTGGCGCGGTACGCGCCCTCCCGCTCAGAGATTTCCTTCAATTCCCTGAGTTTGTCTGTTTCCGTCGTCTTCATCTTTAGTACACGTATTTCTTGGGTTTATATTTTTTCGCGTCCACCATCTCCTCGTTGAGCACCCTGTGCTTTTTCTTCCAGCACGAGGGGCACATGTAGCGCGACCTGAAGCCGCGGTCCTGCCCTGTGTACCGCTTCTCCGCGTGCGCCCTGCACATCTTGGTACTGCAGACCGGACATATGAAGTCGGCTTTGCTGCCACACTTGTAACAGACTTCCATATCTCCTCCCCTTTCTAAGTGGTAAGCCTCTTATATATCAGAGGCAACATCGCAGGAAGCGCCTCGATGTCCTCTATAAGGGTGAAATTCGCCTCCCCGTACATGTAGGGCAGATACTCCCTGCTTTTCTTGTCCACGGTTATGCAGAAGGAATTTATGCCGTCTCTTCTGCCTTCCCACAGGGCCTGCCTCGTGTCCTCGATGGCATAGAGCGCGTCACCGTAGTCAACATCGTAGGGCCTGCCGTCAGAAAGCAGTATGAGCAGCCTGATCTTCGAGGGACGCCTTCTGAGGATGCCGTTGGCATGGCGTATGGCGGCCCCCAGTCTGGTCTGGGCCATCGGCCGGATGTTTTCGTAACGCATGCGGCTTTCGTCTGAAAATGGCCGGTCGAAATCGTGCACGACGTAGAAGTCCACTTTCTCCCTGGCGTTCGACGAAAAGCCATAGACCGCCCACTGGTCCCCGATGCTCTCCAGGGCCTCGGCCATGAGGATCAGCCCCGTCTTCTCCACGTCTATGATGGTCTTGCCCGAGGGGAGCTCCTCGCCCGTCGAATAGCTCATGTCCACGAGGAACGCCACCGAGACGTCCCTCAGGTTCTTCTCCCGCCTGATATAGACCCTGTCCGAGGGCGTGAGGCCGGCGCGCCTCTCGACGACCGACTCCAGTAGAGCGTCGTAATCTATGTCGTCGCCTCGCTCCTCGCGGAAGAACCTCTGCACCCTGTCAGGCTTCAGCATGCTGAAATGCTTCCTCAGCTGGCTCACGAGGCCGTAGTTTTCCGAGACGGTGCGGCTATAGAACGCGGCGTTGGTGGCGGGCATGTCCATCTCGCGCACGCGGCACCATTCCTTCCTGTAGTCCTCGAGATTCCGGTCCCATTCGTCATAGTACGCGGTGCGGCGGATTTGCCGTTCAGCCTCGATCTCCTCCAGCGCCGCCTCAGTCAGCTCCAGGAGCTCGTCGAGCTTCTCCCCTGCCGTGACCTGCCAGGGGAGGGCCTCGGGCTCAAGGCCCTCTGAGTCCTCGACGCGCCTCAAGGCCTCCTCCACGTCATCCCGGGCAGGTTCCTTTTTCTTTTGCTTCATCCGGTCAAGCACGGATACGACCAGCCTCTCCATGCCAGAGCGAGCCTCCTCGACCATCTCGAAGTCTATCGGGCCGCGGTAAAAGACCCTGTCATGGGCCTTCAGCCCCTCGCAGGCGGCTGCCCCTTCCACAGCCTCTACCTCGCTGTAGACATCCAGGGCGATGCCAAGGACGTCTCGGGCAGTGGTCCCGGGCGCTTTCGCCCTCTCAGCCGAGGTCCGAAGGAGGGACTTCAGGCGGTCGCCGTTTCGTCCGTCAGCCTCATCGTCACGGGAATCGCCGGGGACAAAGACGCCGAAGGCCGAATGAAGATCCTGTCCCACGGTTTGCAGATGCTTTTTGCGAAGCGCACGCCTGTCCTTTTCGAGCCCCGGGTACTCGCAGGCCATGAGGAAGTCCACGCGTTCGTCCTCAAGAAACTCGAAGACCTTGAAGGCGAGGGCGTCGTCACGGCAAGAGGACAGGGCGTTTCGCAGGTCGGCGGCGCGGAGCTCGTATGTGCCAAACATGAGGTGAGCCATCTCGTGGGCCAGGATCATCTTATAGGTCTTGAAGTTCAGCTCCCGGTCTTCGAACTGCGCCACCCTTGGAGGCAGGAATATCCTCGTCCCGTCGGTGACCGAGAAGAACCTGCTCAGCCCGGGGAGGTTTCTGTAGAAGACCGACGATGACTTCAAGGGGACCCACCGGCCTGACAGCGCCTCTGCGTAGGAGCCCAATACGGCCCTCACATCCTTGAGCTCAAGCCCCTTTACGAGCCCCTCGATGGCCTGGCGGCTTTTGGCGGTATCGAGCGAAAAGAACGCCTTCTGGCCGGCCAAGTCTTCCAGCCCCTTTTTCGCCCATTGCTTCAGGTCCTCGATGCCGATGCGGCCTAATACCTGGGGCGCGGAGCGGAAATACTGCACTCCTAGGTCGAGGCTCTTGGACTTCCCGGCCGAGGCCCCGGCGGCCAGCAGGCTGTGGGCGTCGTAGCTGACCCTGACGCGCGGGCTTTTCTCTATTACCTCGAGTCCGATGCGCACCCACTCCTCCAAGTCGCAGGGCTCTATCTTGCCGACAACCTCGGGGCCGGCGTTAAAATACTCTTTGGCCGCCTTCCATGATTTCTGCGTCAACTCCCGGCCGAGGGACGCCCACGTGTCGAAGAGGTCCGCGCCAAGTATATCGTAGACGGGACGGCTTGCTTCGCAGTACTTCAGGGCCGCGTCCTGGTCTACGTCGGCTATCGCCCTCGCGTGCCGGAGCCAGCTTAGGAGAAACCCCGGCTTTACCCCCTCGAACGCCGACAGCTCCCTGAGTGCCGCAGCCGCAACTGCCCATTTCGACCTGCCAAAGCCCGATATGGTCTCAATAGCGTCTTTTCGGGCCTCCATCTCTCCAAGCGGTCCAAGTACCTGTGAAGGCGACCGGGCAAGCCAGCCCGAAAACTGCGGGTCAAAAGGCGCGAACATCTCGGCCATCCGCTCGTACTGAGTCTGGCCCTCCTCGTCGAGGAGCTCTGAGAGGGGCCACCGGAGCTCTCTATTCATTTCGCCGTTTCTTTCCCTTGTCATCCGTTCCTGCATCCGTTGTCACCTCAGAGCACAGAGGAAACGATCTCTTCGAGGGTCGCCTTTATCTGCGCGTCGTCGGTGATCGGCTCTATCAACGCGATAGTGCATGCCCTGCGAGGCTCCACCCCTTGGACTATCAAAACCCCGGCATAAATGAGGAGCCTGGTCGAGACGCCCTCGTCGAGCCCCCTGTTTTTCATGGCCCGGAACTTTTCGGCCAGGTGCCTGAGGTCTGAGGCGTCTTTCCTGCTGACCCCGCTCTCGTGAACGATTATTTCCTCCTCAATTTCCTTCGAAGGGTAGCCGAACTCTATGCATATGAAACGCTGCTTCGTGCTCTGTTTGAGGTCCTTGAGCACTGTCTGGTAGCCGGGGTTGTAGGAGATGGCGAGCATGAAGTCGTCGGCCGCCTCCATTATCTGGCCCCGCTTCTCAAGGGGCAGTATGCGCCTGTCGTCGGTAAGGGGATGTATGGCGACGATGGTGTCCTTTCTCGCCTCCACTATCTCGTCGAGGTAGCAGATTCCCCCGTGCTTTACCGAAAGGGTCATGGGGCCATCCTGCCACCTGGTGGAGCTTCCGTCCAGGAGATAGCGACCCACCAGGTCGCTTGTGGTCAGGTCCTCGTGGCAGGCGATCGTTATGAGCGGCACGTCGGTCTTATACGCCATGTACGACAGGAACCGGGTCTTGCCGCATCCGGTCGGCCCCTTGAGCATGAGCGGCAGCTTGTTCTCGAAAGCTATCTTGAAAAGCTCGACTTCGTCCTGGACGGGCAGGTAGAAGGGTTCCCCCTTCACGCGGTATTCCTGCATTCCCATCTCTTTGGTCAATTCTTTCTGCACCGGGTCCATTATTTTTCCTCCACAGGCATTTCCGAATCTCATCAAGCCTCTGAAACAGCGAGGCCAAACTCCGACGCTTTTTCCGAAAGCGCCTTTTCCACCGAATTTTTTACTTGTTCCTCCGCCAGTCCTACAATGACCGCGTTGACGGTAAGCCTGAACTTCCGGCCAGAGGCTTCGCCCCTCGCTTCAACGAACGCTTCGTCCGGGCTGCCGACGGTGTCGGCGAAGATGAAACCGCCTTCGAATTCGAGGCAGTCCTTTATATGGCCTATGTCAAGCGCTTCCTGCTCCGTACAGAGGGCGGAAATCCGGCTTACGACTTCCCTCGCGAAGCTGCGGGCGTCCTCGCGCGAAAGAGGCTTTTCCGCAACGTAGTCGCGGGTAAGGCCGTGGCTGTTTATCCTGGCGTGCAGCGGGTGGCCGCCGCCGGCAAATCGCAAGTCTGTCTTCACGCGCTCACCGTCACGCTCTTTATGGCCTCCAGCACCTCGTCTACGCCCTCGCCGGTGTTGACCGAAAGGGTTACAGTCCGGGCCCCCGGGTTCATGGAGCTTACGGCCCGCCGGGAGTCCTCCACCTGCTCGGCGGAGACGGTGTCGGCCTTGCTGAGGGCTATGATGTCGGCGTCCGCGATCTGCGTGGAGACCAGCCTCCTGAGGGGGTCGAACTTAAGGAGCTTTTCGGCGCGGCTCAGGTCGAAAAGGACGACTATGGGGCCGAAGGAGACGTCCATCCCTCCGCCTCGCACCACGTCCTTCACCGACCCCGGCACGGCCATCCCCGTGGGCTCTATTACTACTATGTCGGGTTGATAGGTCCTGGCCAGGATGCCGAGCGTCTTTCGCAGGTTGCCCGCTATCTGGCAGCAGATGCAGCCGCCGCCTATTTCCTTTACGGAGAGGCCGTACTCCTCCATCACCTTTCCGTCAACCGGGATGCCGCCCACGTCGTTTACGAGGATGGCTATTTTTACACCTTCGGACGACAGCCGCTTGGCCACCGTGACGATGAAGGTGGTCTTCCCGGAGCCCAGGTACCCGGCAACCTGCACGAGCTTCATTTTGTCGCTTCGCTTGGCTCCATCAGGGTGTCCATCAGAGCCTCCATGTTCTCCTGGGGCACCTCGGGCCAGAGGTCGCAGCCCGGCCAGACGGCATTTGCGCCGTCCCTCAAGGACTCCAGCACAGCCGGCCTTACGTCGGCGGATTTGCCCTTGTGGAGCACCTTTATGGGGTCGAAATTGCCGAGGATTATGGCCTCCGAGCCAAGCTTCTGCCTCGTTTCGGCTATGCAGTTCTTGTGGTCTACGCTGATTGCGTCCGCGCCGCAGTCCGCCATATCCTGTATGATTGCGTTGGTGTCCCCGCAGATATGAAGGATGGCGGGTCGGGGCATCTCCGAAATAACGTTCACAACGTGGGGCTTGATGAGGGATTTGAAGCTCCTGGGGCTCAGGACGTCCGAGGTGCCGCCCATTTCCCGCAGGGTGAAATAGTCCGAGCCGGCTTCCTCGTAGACCCTGAAGACCTGCACTATGAAATCCGACAGCTTCTCAAGGAGCCTTCCGGTCTTCTCAGGCTCAAGGAAAGACTCCTCCAGGAGCTCGTCCAGCTCCTTGACCTGGCCGGCGAGCGTGAAGGGTCCGAGCACGTATGTGCCTATGGCCACCTCATCGCCCAGCTCCTCGCGAAGCTTCCTTATGGCTTCGGTAACGACCGGAATCCTGCCCGCATTCCGCAAATCCTCGGGTATGTTCAGGTCATCCGCGTTCTTTACGGCCTTCTCCTTGACAGTAGGGTATAGGAGGCCCTCCACTTCGTCGTAGAAGTTCATCTTCGCTCCGAGGACCTCGGCCTCCACGCCGAGGTCAAAAGGCACCACCGCGCATTCGAAGCCGAATTCGTGGTACATGCCGGCCGCGGCCTTGGCCATGAGGTCGGGGTCCCTGTGGACCTTGGAAAAGTCGATGCCATACTTGTCCAGAACGGGTGCTATAACGTTACCCATTCCGCTGAAAATTGGAGGGCGGTCGACTTGGTCTCCCTGGAGCAGCTTCATCACTCTTTCCTTCGGTGTGAGGACTTGTGTCGTCATGTAATCTCCTCTCTTCTGGCTGGTCTTTCGGGTTTTCGCGCCCGAGAGTGGCTCCCGGGGCTGATTTTTCATTCAGTTTATAGCCTTTGCGGCCTCTATGTAATCAGGGTTTCCCTGATGGAGGGCATAGGAAAACCCGAAATTTTACCGGAACTTTCCGATAAGGTCCTGTTTCGCTTGAAAAGGGGCTTATCTCGGTCCTATCCGGAGATTGGCACAACTGGGACGATTATCAAGAGTCCGGGACGAAGGGCTGGCGGGAAGGGAGGCAAGGCCTTCTAGAGCTGAGTGAGGCCTTCTCTTATGGCGTACTTCGTGAGTTCGGCAAGGGAGCGTATGTCAAGTTTATCCATTATTTTCATCCTGTGGGTTTCCACTGTCTTTATGCTCACGTTGAGTTTTTCGGCTATCTGCCTCGTGGTTTTCCCCTCAGCCATGAGCTGGAGCACCTCGCGCTCCCTGCCCGAAAGAAGCGAGTAAGCTGAGGAATCCATCTGTCGGGAGGGAGAAACGAAATCCTCCACGACGATACCGGCAATATCGGGGCTAAGGTACCGCTTGTTTTGCATTACGGCCCTGATGGCCACGACCAAATCCTCGAACGCGCTGTCCTTGAGGAGATAGCCCCATGCCCCAGCCTTCAGCATCTTGCCAACGAATCTCTTGTCCGAATGCATGGACAGGGCTATGACCTTGACGCCGGGATGGTCCTGCCGGATCTGGTGGGTGGCGTCGATGCCGTTTAGGTTGGGCATGGCGATGTCCATGATGACGATGTCCGGCGAGAGCACGTCAATGAGTTTGAGCGTATCCCTGCCGTCAGAGGCCTCTCCGACGATCTCCATGTCAGGCTGCTTCTCCAGCAGGGTCCTGAGTCCGTCACGGACCATCTTGTGGTCGTCCGCCAGGAGAACCCGGGCGCTCATATGCCTGCCCCCAGGGCCATTCTCGGTATCCTTATCGGTGCGGTCAGGATGATGATGGTGCCCCTGCCTCTTTTGCTGTCGGTTTCCATGGTGCCGCCGAAACGGTTAAGCCTCTCCCGCACGCTGAACAGGCCGAAGCTAGCGTTTCCTATAGAGGCCGGGTCGAAGCCCTTGCCGTCGTCTTCGACGACCACCTGCAGGAGGTTGTTGTTGCCGCTTATGGATATGCCGAGCTTCGAGGCATCCGAGTGCTTGACCACGTTCATCACGAGCTCGCGTACGGCCTGGAACATCAGCACGCTGACGTCCCAGTCGACCGGCTTTTCCTTTTCATCGTCGTAGAATATGAACTCCATCCCGTGCTCCTGCTGCACCTGTTCGCCGAGCCATTCCAGGGTAGCCTCCAGCCCCACGTCATAGAGCGTCGGGGGACTAAGCTGGAAGGTCAGAGACTTGGTAGAGCTTATGGTCTGGTCGAGAAGTCCCCTAATGGAGTCCAGCTGGGCCAGCGACGAAAGGCCAAGCTGTTCGCGAAGTGCACCCATCCTAATTTTTATTATGGCGAGGGTCTGGCCGATATGGTCGTGGAGATCGGTGGCGAGCCGACGCCTTTCCTTCTCCTCGGCTAGCGAAAGCTCCGAGGCCAGTGAGCGCAGCTGGGCCTGATGAGCATGGACCTCCTCTTCGGCCTTTTTCCTTTCCGTAATGTTGTTGATAAAGCTCAGAGTGGCGGGCCGTCCCATCCAGGTTATGAGCACGGTATTGACCTCCAGCCATTTGATGTTGCCGAGTCCGTCGACGACTCTCAGCGAGTAGACCGAAGGGCCGCTTTCACCCATGAGCATCTTGAATCTGCGATTGGCCGCCGTAAGACGGTCTTGGGGGTGGATGAAGTCATCCACCGGCCTTGAAGTAAGGACCTCGGTGTCGTAGTTGAGGACCCTCAGGGTCTTGGGATTAAAATACTTGAAAAAGCCGTCTTGTACGATCACGATGGCCTCGTTTGCGTTTTCGACGACAAGCCGGTATTTCTCCTCCGACACCCTGAGGATGTCTTCCGCCCATTTACGCTCGCTAATTTCCTGCTGGAGGGTCTCATTGGCGCCTCTGAGTTGGACAATATGTTCTTTAAGCTTGTTTTCGAGGTTGTTGCAGCATTCCTTCAGCACATCCTCTTCCTGTTTACGGTCAGTTATGTCCGTACCAATGCAGAGCACACCGCTAATTGAGCCGTCAGGGTCCATTAGCTGCGTGAGGGACCACAACACCCACAGGGGCTTACCGTCCTTTCTGATATTGAGGAATTCAGTGGACTCATAACGCTCGGGGTGTTTGCCCACATTCCGGAGCATGTGCCGGATCTTCTTGCGGGATTTCTCGTCCTCAGGCACTATCGTGCCCAGCACGTTTTTGCCCATCAGCTCTTCGCTTGAGAAGCCGAAAAGTGCCGAGGCGAAATTATTAAGGAATACGACCTCCCCCCTGGTGTTCAGGTTCAGGAGGATGAGTTTGGCCTCGTTTACGATTTTCCGGTAAAGGGCGTTCCTCTTGGAATTGGAGGTCCTGGAATGTTTCTTGGGACGTTTTCCGCCACAATGAGCACCTCGGGCACCCGGACGAACCTTGTTTCTTAATGTTGTTCCCATTTGCCCTCACTTTCATTTTACCCGCATAAGTTCCAGTAAATCAAATGAGCGGAAACACGGAAAGGGGTGGGATTTAAACCACAGATTCGACCTTCCCGGGCTCCAGCTTCCACCTGAAAGGAAATATTACCCTGAAGGTCGTTCCCTGGCCCTTGACGCTGTCCACCCCCATTTCGCCCATGTGTTCCGATACTATCTGCTTTATAAGCGGAAGCCCCATACCGAAACTATAGATCTTCGAGCTGTAAGAGGGGGCGAATATCTTATCGAGATCGGTTGCCGGAATCCCCTTGCCCGAATCGCAAACCGAAAAAACAACGCTGCCATTTGCCCGTGAAGTCGATATTGCGACCCGCCCTCCCTCGGGACTCACCTCGATGGCATTACGGAGCATGTTGAAAAGGGCTATCCGCAGAAGCTCTTTCTGCGCGTTGTGGAGTACCCCCGGTTTAGTAGACACCCTGTAGGGTAAAATTGGAAGCTAAGGAGGTGTCTATGGCAAACCGGAAGTATTCGGATGAGTTCAAGGACGAGGCGGTGAAGCAGGTGGTGGAGCGTGGGTACCCGGTCCGCGAGGTGTCGGAGCGCCTTGGGGTGTCGAGCAAGAGCCTTTATCTGTGGGTGCGGGCGGCCCGTGGCGACCGTGCCCAGGGCAAGCTGGATGATTCACGGCAGGAGATAGCCCGACTGAAGGCCGAGCTCAAGCGGGTCGAGGAGGAGCGTGACATACTAAAAAAGGCCGCCGCGTACTTTGCCAAGGCATCCGGGTAAGGTACGCGTTTATACGGGACCATTGCCGGGAGTTCAGGATTTCGGCGATGTGTCGGGTTCTCAGGGTGCACAGAAGCGGGTATTATGCATGGCTTCATCATCCGTACAGCCGTCGGGCCAGAGAAGACAAGCGCTTGCTGGGACTTATTCGACGGTCTTGGGAAGAAAGCGGCCGGACCTACGGCAGCGTCAGGGTGCATAGGGATCTGCGTGAGATGGGAGAGCTCTGCGGGCTTAACCATGTTGCCCGGCTGATGAGACTCGAGGGGCTCCGTGGTCGCAGGGGCTACAAGAAGCCGCGATTCAAGAGCGGCAGGCCTGCCATTGTTGTGGCCAACATGCTGGAGCAGGAGTTCGCCGTGCAGGGACCGGACCGGGCATGGGTGACCGACATAACATACATTCGCACATATGAGGGGTGGCTCTATCTTGCCGTCGTGCTGGACCTGTTCTCGCGTCTTGTGGTGGGGTGGTCGATGAAGCCCACGCTGGCGCGGGACTTGGTGCTGGATGCTCTCCTGATGGCGGTGTGGCGCAGAAGGCCAACAGGGAAGGTCATAGTGCACTCCGACCAGGGCTCACAATACGGCAGCGACGACTGGATGCGGTTCTGCCGGGAGCACGGGCTTAAACCCAGCATGAGCCGCAGGGGCAACTGCTATGACAACGCGGTGGCCGAGGCGTTTTTCAGCAGCCTGAAGAAGGAGCGGATCCGGAAAAGAATCTATCCTACCAGGGCCGAGGCCAGGGCGGACGTCTTTGATTACATCGAAGCGTTCTACAACAGAAAGAGGCGGCACAGCTACCTCGGCCACGTCAGCCCCTACGAATTCGAGCTGGCCACTTGTGGTAATCTATGACTGTCTACAAAAGTGGGGGAACTCCAATTAGGACCAAGCTCAAAGAAGGCGTGTTTATTTTGCCATAATATCAGACCATTATGATACTGCCAACGATATAGGCTGTGGTCATATGTTTACGTCAATTCCAGCTCCTCCTTTAAGACAAGTACCGTTAGGAAGTAAAAATTTGCAAATGTTGTCTACCTTTTTGCAGATGTTTCTAAGCTGATCAGGGCAACGGTCAGCGCCACGTTACTTTCCTCTTAGAGAACACATCATATGTTCGGGTCAGGCTTATGTCCTCTCCGACCTTGCCAGTAATCGCGGGCTTACCGGGCTCCTGGGCCGCAGGGGGCTTAAGAGTTGCGAGGTTGCTCCTCACCTGTCGCTGCCCATTTTAACCCTTTCTGCCTTCTTCTGGGCCCTGATAGAGTTGCCATAAGCGGGAAAAGAAGGTGTGATGAAGGCCCACTCAAGAAAATCCCCGCTTTAAGCCCTCTTGAGACTGCTACAAAGGCACTGAGCACTGTCACCGAAATGTCACCGAAATGTCACCGAAAGCGTCAAAAAGGGTCTGAAGGGATAGAAAATATCCGAGCATATAGAAATCGATAAGTCCTTGCAGAGAAAGCAAAAAAACCTAATTATGCAGGTAGAAGGCCCACTTATGAAATTACCTTGTCTTGCTCTTTCAAGGCGGCGGCAGGGGTTCAAATCCCCTTGGGGACGCCAACGAAATCAAGGGGTTGCTAACCAAAGCAATCCCTTTTTTATCGCCCCTTGGTTAGCAATAATTGCACTAATGACAACATTGGCCAACTATTGCACTTTTTTATAGTTTTACGTATTTTTTCTGCCCATTTTGCTTGACACGGCAAATTCTTCTACTACAATTTACTCAGGGTTGCATATGGCTCGGAAGAAAAATCGCATATAGCTATGAAGAAATCAATTCTGGTAATAACCAAGAAAGTGCTTTACACGTCCTACGAAAACCTTCTGGTTGACAACGTGTCCATTTCGTTCCGTCCCCTGAGCGAAAGCCTCGAAAGCGTCAAGTCGATCAACAACGACATAATCATAATAGATTGCGACTCCGACACCGCCCTGGGGTTCGACATCCTCCGAAGCATCAAGTCGGCGCATCCCCGCACCCCGGTCTTTTTTGTTACGTCGCAGAGTTCAGAGGAAACGGTGATAAAGGCCTTCAGGGCCGGGGCCCGCGAATATTTCAGGAATCCCCCGAATATGCTCGAGCTCAAGTCGGCCATAGAGGGCCTGCTCAAACTCAGGGAGGCATCGCGCGAGAGCCGCTCCCCCTTCTGTTTCAGCGGAGAGTTCGACGACACGACCGAGCAGGCAACCAGCACGCTCCCCCCGAATATCCTCCGCGCCGTATGCCGCATACTGGACAACTTCCACGACAGGCTCTCCCTCGGCAGCCTGGCCGAGGAGGCGGGC
>JASFVA010000001.1:0-21173 GCA_050050055.1 Nitrospirota bacterium | reverse complement strand
CTGCTGAGACGCAGCATGTCTATATCGAAGCCATGCATCATTTTTGCCCGCTCCCTCAGTTCTTCGGGGCCAATACGCCTCTTGCCGGTGGTTGCTATGAACACGTGGTTGCCGGACCCGCCGCCCTTGAAGATATAGAGGCGGGGAAACACCTCGCGATAGGTCTTTATCATCGAATGGAAGTACTTGTTCTTTTTCTCCGACACTATGTTTGAGACCACGATACCGTTTTCATCGAGCGTTTTTTTGACCTCCCGCAGAAACTCCACGGTGGTCATATGAAACGGGATGAAGTCGGTCTGGTAGGCGTCGAGGAAGATCATGTCGTAACGCGTCTTGGCTCTTTTGATGAAGCGCCTGCCGTCCGAGATGTAGACCTTCATGTTGTCGGTTTCCTCGAAGTGCAGATATTCCCTGGCCACCTTAAGGATTTCGGGGTCTATCTCGACGACATCCGTCCTGACTTCGGGATAGTGGCGGTTAAACCAGCGGGGCATGGCCCCCGCGCCCAGGCCGACGAAGAGCACGTCATCCGGACTCCTTTCACTGAAAGCCAGCGATATGAAAGACATCCGATAATACGGGAATATCAGCTTGTCGGGGTCTTCAATGGGAATGCCGCCCTGCATGTAGTCGCGTTTCGAGTTGTAGATATACCGCTCTTTCTTCTCGAGGTCGTCGGCCACCACGAGGTATTGGTAGAGGGTGTTCTTCTCGTAGAGTATCTTCTCCGTCAGCTCAGAGGTCTTCTCTGCGAACGCCGGCGCGGAAAAAACGAGTATGAATATCAAACATAATGAATAGTGTCTCATAATTTGGCTTGTAGCCTCCTTTTCCCTTGCCCGTGCAACATACCGCCATCATTTTGGCGTCAGGCGATTTAGCTCTTATCGCTTGCGGGAAAAGGAAGGATTGGAGGCGAAAGCCCGGAGGTAACCTTGGAGTGGTTTCGGACTGACCTACCGACGTGGTCGTCTCGTATCACGTGAAAAGCGACTTGAGAGACCGAGGGCAGCCGGGAGGAGACGATTTCACGTTCTCCGCTCTTAAATGTCTTGTTGGGGCCCCGAAATAAGCCCGAATAAGCGGTGAGATGAAAATGGAAATGATGCGCATGGCTAACTGCGAAGCCCTGCGTTTCCTCATGGTCATAGGCATCATGTCCCTGAAAGCCCTCGTGCAGGATTCCGTGCGATTCGATGTGGTTATGGGTATGATAAACCGGCCACAAGAAAGCGAGGGCCAGGAAGGCCATTAGAGCAGTGTTGAAGGTCCTGCCTGAAACTACGCGTCTCATTTGTCCCACCAATCTAATTATAAACAAGCCTTGCGGCTGCTTTCAAATTGTGGAATTTTAGAAAGCCGCGTCGGTCGAAGTTGGCCTTTCAGGGGTAGTCTTGACTAACAAGGCGCGACTTCATCATTAACAATCATCCTTAATATTCATTTCCCTTAGAGCTGTTTTGTGCACCAAATATTCGCGGAATTGGGCACTACAAGACCTTAATTATAAAGGGAAAAGAAGTGGTGCCGAAGGCGGGATTCGAACCCGGGCGCCTTAGCTGTAACAGGCTGTTTTTTAGGGATTTTTCAAGTTAATGCGACAAGTTATTGCACCATTGGTGCACCAAGAGCCTGGGGTGGGTGTTCTTACGGTAGTCAAGGGACGTTGGAGCATTGCAATTACTGCGGCCCTGAGGGCGTGGATTACAGCTTGCCTTGGATTGAGTCGGCGCAATCGAAAAGTATATGTATGCCAATCATTATTTTCCCCGGCTGGACTCGGCTGCTTTTGTCTTGAGCGGGCATGGCTTGTTCTTGTAGAACTCGTAATAAAGAAGCGGCACAGCTATCAGCGTAAGGCCCGTGGCCGCCACGGCGCCGAACATGAGCGAGATGGCAAGCCCCTCGAAAATAGGGTCGAAGAGTATCACCGTGGCTCCCACAACCACGGCGGTCGCGGTAAGCGCGATGGGCCTGAACCTCACCATGCCGGCCCTGATGACCGAGTCCTTGAGGCTTCCGGAATCTCGCCACTCCATCTCGATGAAGTCCACAAGAAGTATTGAGTTCCTCACTATTATTCCTGATAGGGCGATGAAGCCTATCATCGAGGTGGCCGTGAAAAACGAGCCGAACAGCCAGTGCCCGGGCAGTATGCCTACCAGGGTAAGGGGTATGGGGAACATTATGACCAGGGGTGTCAGGAAGCTCCTGAACCAGGCAACCACAAGGAAATATATGATTACGAGTACGACGGCGAAGGCTATGCCCAGGTCCCTGAAGACCTCGTATGTAATGTGCCACTCGCCGTCCCACTTCATCGCGTAGCGGTTCTCAAGCCACGGCTGGCCGGTATAGAACTGCTCAAGCTCGTAGCCCTCGTCAAGACCAAGGGCCTTTATCTTGTCCTTCATCTTCAGTATCGCGTATACGGGGCTTTCCTCGGTGCCCGCCACGTCGCCCGTGACGTATGTCACCCGCCTGAGGTTCTTGTGATATATGGTCTTGTCCGCTAAGCTCTTCGAGACGGTTGTGAGCTCTGAGAGCGGCACGAAGCTTCCCGCCTTCGAGGGCATTCTGACCTCCTTCAGAGCCTCGACGCCGGAGCGCTCCTCGACGGACATCCTCACAAAGACCTCGACAGGCTCCTTTTCTTCCCTGGAGTGCACGAGCCCCGCGCCCGTGCCGCCCAGGGCCACCCCCAGGCTCTTGGAGACGTCCTCCGTGCTTATGCCGCTGAGTGCGGCCTTGTCCCTGTCCACCTCGAAGGTGAGCTTGCTCTGGTCGTCCTCCACGAGCCAGTCCACGTCCACTACGCCGTCGGTGCTTTCGAAGACGTCCCTGATCATGCGCGCGATCTCTCTCTGCCTTTCGGCGTCGGGGCCGTAGACCTCGGCTACGAGCGTGCTGAGCACCGGCGGGCCCGGCGGTATCTCGGCGACCTTTATTCTCGCCCCGTACTCGTCGCCGATTTTCTTTAGTTCGGGCCTCAGCCTCTTTGCGATTTCGTGGCTCTGGGCGTCGCGCTCGTGCTTGGAGACGAAGTTCACCTGTATGTCCGCCACATTCGGCCCTTTTCGGAGGTAATAGTGTCTTACGAGGCCGTTGAAGTTAAAGGGGGCGGCAGTGCCGACATAAGACTGGTAGTCCGTGACCTCGGGCACGGTCATCAGGTATCCGCCCATCTCGGCCGCCAGGGCCGCCGTCTCCTCGAGGGTCGCTCCCTCGGGCATGTCGATTATCACCTGCAGCTCGCTCTTGTTGTCGAAGGGCAGCATCTTCAGGGTCACCGCCTTAAGGGGAACAAGCGCCATCGCCAGTCCCAGGAGGAAGAGCATCGCGCCCAGGGCGACGAGCCTCTTCGCCCTCCTGCCAATCATGGGGGCGAGCAGCTTGCCGTATATTCCGCGGAGCGCCGAGCCTTCTTCCTCTTCCCCCCCACCGCCGCGCTTGGCTTTCTTGAGGACGATATAGCTCAGCCAGGGGCTTACGACGAAGGCCACAAGAAGCGAAAACAGCATCGCCGCCGCCGCCCCCACCGGTATGGGGCGCATGTAGGGACCCATGAGGCCGCGCACGAAGGCCATGGGCAGGAGCGCCGCTATAACCGTGAAGGTGGCCAGTATGGTGGGGTTTCCCACCTCGTCCACTGCGAGCACCGCTGTGCGGGGGCTTACGTCCCGCATCTTGAAATGCCTGTGTATGTTTTCCACCACCACGATGGCGTCGTCCACGAGGATGCCGATGGAAAATATCAGGGCGAATAGGGTAACCCGGTTGAGTGTATAGCCGTAGAGGTAGTTTGTGAGGAGCGTCAGGGCGAGAGTCATGGGAACGGCCACTGCCACAACGGCGGACTCCCTGAGGCCGAGGGCAAGGGCAATCAGGATGATGACCGCCACGGTGGCAATGAGCATGTGCTCCAGAAGCTCGTCGGACTTGTCCTTGGCCGTTTCCCCGTAATTCCTCGTTACGGCGACATTTATCCCCGAGGGTATCAGGCCGCCCCTCAGGGCCCCGACCTTCTCGAGGATTTCGTCGGCCACCGAGCTTGCGTTGGCCCCTTTCTTCTTGGCTACGGCAATGGTGACGGCCTCGAACCTGCCGGGGCCGATGGACTCGCCGGGGACACCCTTGGCCGGGGCCGCGGGTCCGAGGCCCATGAAGACGTAGTCCGCGGGTTCCTCCGGCCCGTCCACTATTTCCGCCACGTCCCTTACGAAGACGGGCCTCCCGGCATGTACGCCTACAGCCACGCTCCCGACGTCCTCTGCGTTTTCGAGGAACCCCCCGGTTTCGACCAGAAATTCCCTGTTTCTGGACTGGAACGTTCCTGAGGGCAGGAGGACGTTCGACTCCCTGAGCGCGCCTATTATCCGAAGCGCGGAGGTGTTGTAGGCGGCGAGCCTGGCGGGGTCCAGAACGACTCTGACCTGCCTCTTCCTTCCGCCTATTACGGTTATCTCGGAAACGTCGCGGTCCTGCTTCATGGGCGTCCGGAGCTCCTCGGCGATGCGCCGTAGCTCGTAGCCCGAGAACCCCTCTCCCCAGAGCGTGAGGGTGAGAACGGGAACATCGTTTATCGATTTGGGCTTGACGAGGGGCTGCGTAACTTGCGGGGGGATACGGTCGTAGTTGGACATGAGCTTGTCGTAGACCTTTACGATGCTGTCTTCCATGTCTTCGCCCACGTAGAACCTCACGATCGTCAAGTTCATCCCGGGCCGGACTATGGAATACACGTACTCCACGCCCTTAATCTCCCAAAGCAGCCTCTCCATGGGCAGGGTAACGCGGTTTTCCACCTCCTCGGCCGCGGCTCCCGGGTACCCCACGAAGACGTCTATCATCGGCACCAGTATCTGGGGTTCTTCCTCGCGCGGGGTGATAAACACCACGAAAACGCCGAGCGCCAGGGAGGCGATTACCAGCAGAGGCGTTAGCTTCGACTTAAGGAAGGCCTTTGCTACTTTGCCCGATATGCCGACGTTTTCCACTACTGCGCCGCCCGCCTTAGAACTCCGCCGTCCGAGGCTCTCTCAGCTCCTTCGAGGATTATCCTCTCGCCCGGGTCTATGCCGGAGAGTATCTCTATCCCCTCCGGATAGGACTTGCCGGTCCTTACGAGCCTGTAAGTGACGTTTCCCTCCTCGTCCACGGTGTAGACTCCGGTTAGCTGTCCCTTCCTGACCACCGCCTCCTTCGATATTAAGAGGGCTTCCTCGGCGCCAACGGCAAAGCGGACTTTCCCGTACATGCCGTTTCTCAGGAGCGGATGGGTTATCGAGACCTTGACCCGGAACGTCCTGGACGCGGGGTTCACCGAAGGGACTGCCTCCGCCACGGTGCCCTCGATCTCGCCGTCCAGCGACGGGATACGCACTTCGGCCTTCATTCCCCGTGAGATGTCATTTATGAACCTCTCGTCCAGGGCGACGTCAATCGTGTACGAGGAAGTATCCTCGACGATCATCAGAGGCTTCCCCGGAGAGGCCATGCTCCCCTCGTCTATCATCTTTTCGGCGACCACTCCGTCCGTGGGGGAAACCACCTTCGTGAAGCCGAGAAAGACCCTTGCCTCCTCCAGGGCCGCCCTGGCGCGCTCCGTTACGGCCTCCATCCGCTCGACCTCGCGGGCGGCGACTTTCCTGCGGGTCTCGACCTCGTCGAACTCCTGGCCCGTGAGGGCCCGTTCTTCGTGGAGTCGCTTGAACCTCTCGTATGTCTTATCGGCGAGCTCCTTACGGCTGCGTGCCGATTCGAGGGCCTTTATCGCCTCGGTGTGGGCCTCTTCGGCGGCCCTGACCTTCTGTCTGAGGTCTCGATCGTCTATCGTAAGAAGTAGCTGTCCGCGGCTGACCCGGTCCCCTTCCCTGACCTCCCCGGAAGTCACCGTGCCCATCACGCGCGACGAAACCGAGCTCGAGCTGGAGGCCCTGACTGTCCCCGAAGCCTCGTAGTACTCCTTCACGGTCGTGGTGTTGACTACCCCGACGCCGGCGCCGGTTATTTCGGGGCGCTCTATGGCGGACTTCTCCGGCCCTCTCTCGCATCCCGAGACGACAAGCGCAAAGACGATGAGGGTCAAGCCCAAGGGTCTTGTCTTCATAAATGCCTCCAATAATCCTATTCCGCGGCTTGCTCCACGAAGTCCTGCATTATAAGCCCGCTCTGGTAGCTGAGTTCCGCTATTGACATCAGGTAACTGTTTCTCTTGCCCACGACGTCGGCCCTGGCAGCGTCGAGGCTGGCCTGTGCGCCGAGGAGGTCCACGATTTTGGCGAGCGAATTTTCGTATCTGACCTTGACGAGCCTTGCCGCTTCCTCGGCAAGCGCCGCCCTCGAGCGGGCGAGCTCTAGGCTTGCCCTGGCTTCCTGCATCGAAAAATACGCCTCGTGCACCTGGAAGCTGACTTTTTTCCTGAGCCCGTCGAGCCGTTCCTCGGCCTCCTTGAGCTTGTACCTCGCTTTTGCCAGTTCGTGGCTTCTGAGATTGCCCTCGAAGACGGTCCACCTCAGGAAGGCCATTACCGTGTAGCTGTCGCCCTCGTCTCCGAGGACGCTTCTGTGGTCGTTTAACTGATAAGAGCCTCCCACGCCCAGCACCGGGAGATAGGCGGCCTCGGCGAGGTCCAAGCTGTTCCCGGCGTTTTCCACCCTGAGCTCGAGCGCCATGGCATCGCTCCTTTCCGAGGCCGCGTCGACGTAGCGGGGCAGTTCAAAAGGCTCGAAATCAATCCCCTCGCCCCTTATGCCGACCGGCTCGTCGAGTCCGAGGGCCAGCCCCAGCGCCCTCTTCGACACTTTCAGGGCCTTTTGCGCCCTGACACGTCTTTCTTCGGCCTCCTTGAGGGCCACGTCCGCCCTCAGGGTGTCGGAGTATAGGCCCGCGCCGGCTTCGAGCAGAACATCCGCGACCCTCTTATGTTCCCGGGCGTCCTCGATGCCCTTGTCGGCGGCGCGCACCATGTCTTCCGCGGAGCTGACGTTAAGAAACGACTCTATCACCGTCATTGCCACCTTCTCTTCCATTCGCCTCATGTCGATGAAGGCGGCTGCGGACTCCGTCCTGGCCATCCTGTAACCGATATTGGCTTCCCTGGAGAAGATCGGTTGTTCGAAGGAGAGCGAGGTCTGCCAGTCGCCTATGCTGGCGGGGTCGTTAAGCCTGGCGATTGCGAAATCTGACGCCGCGAAACGCTCCTGATTGAGCTTGGACGAGAAGGAGAGGGTGGGGTTATCAGTCCTCATGTAGCGCTCCTCCAGATAGACCTTGGGCAGGAGATGGCTCCTGGCTGAGCCGACGTCCTCCTTCCTCGCCATGGTGGAGCTCTTAAGGGCCTTGAGCCCCGGGTTCTGCCTCAGGGCCAGGCTTATGGCCTCTTTCAGGGATACGGTCTTCTCCGCGCTGGAGGGGCCGGATGCGATCAACACGGCTAACATTATGTAAAACGCCTGCCTTATCATCTGGCTATTCTCCGCCTCCGGACTTAAGCCTTAATTCCTTTATATAAGTATTCTTAAGAAAACGCAACAATTTCATTTCCACGCCGCACTGATGTTGCATGTTGGAAATCATGCTGGTCGGCCGATACAGATGGTTCCCAGCCTTTGCGATTCTCATCATTGAATATTCCATGGCCGTAATATCCGTCGACGATCATGCACTGTAGCGGCTATTTGACCATGGACCCCCATGCCCCCCGAAATCCTCTCCGGCAAGTTTGCATTGGCCCCATTTTGGCGATACAATCCTATATAGCCTATATAGCCAAGCGATTTTTTAGGGGAGGTACAGTTGGAAAGCCAGAGGACGGGCAAGGTTACGGCCGTCAGGGGGAGCGTGGTAGACGCCCTGTTCCCGGGGCGGACGCCGCCTCCCATACACAACGAGATGAGGGCCGGGGACGACGGCGGGACGGTCATCGAGGTGATGGCCCACCTCGACGCCGGCACCGTCCGCGGCGTCGCCCTCACCCCCACGCGGGGCCTGTCGAGGGGCTCGAGGGTCGTGGACACGGGCAACCCCCTGAGGGTGCCCGTGGGCAGGGAGCTCCTGGGCAGGATGTTCAACGTCTTCGGCCGCGCGATAGACAAGGGGGCTAAGGTCGAGGGCGACAGGCTCGTTCCGATCCGGAGGCCGCCCGTGCCGCTCACGATGAGGGCCACGACGTCGGAGATATTCGCCACGGGGATAAAGGCCGTCGATGTGCTGGCCCCCCTGGAAAGGGGCGGCAAGGCCGGCCTCTTCGGGGGCGCGGGGGTGGGCAAGACGGTGCTGATTACGGAGGTCATACACAACATGGCCGGGCTCCACCAGGGAGTGAGCCTCTTCTGCGGAATAGGCGAGCGGTGCCGCGAGGCGGAGGAGCTCTACAGGGAGATGGAGCAGGCCGGGGTGCTCGAAAACTCCGTCATGGTCTTCGGTCAGATGAACGAGCCCCCGGGGGCCAGGTTCCGCGTGGGGCACGCCGCCCTCAGCATGGCCGAGTATTTCAGGGACGAGGCCAAGCAGGACGTGCTGCTCCTGATAGACAACATCTTCCGCTTCATACAGGCGGGCTCCGAGGTGTCGGGCCTCCTGGGGCAGATCCCGTCGCGGGTGGGTTACCAGCCCACCCTCGGGACGGAGCTCTCGGAGCTGGAAGAGCGCATCTGCAACACCCGCACCGGGGCCATCACCTCCGTGCAGGCCGTCTACGTGCCCGCCGACGACTTCACCGACCCCTCGGCCGTGCACACGTTCTCGCACCTCTCGGCCTATATCGTCCTCTCGCGCAAGCGGGCTAGCGAGGGGCTCTACCCCGCCATAGACCCCCTCCAGTCCGATTCCAAGATGCTGGCCCCGCACACAGTGGGCCGCAGGCACTACGAGATATCGCGGGAGATAAGGAAGACCCTGGCCAACTACGAGGACCTCAAGGACATCATAGCCATGCTCGGCCTGGAGGAGCTCTCGCAGGAGGACAGGATGGTGGTCAACAGGGCCAGGCGGCTGGAACGCTTTTTCACCCAGCCCTTCTACACCACCGGGCAGTTCACGGGCCGCGAGGGCAGGTCCGTCTCCATCGAAGACGCCCTGGAGGGCTGCGAGCGGATCCTCAACGACGAGTTCTCCGATTACCCGGAAAAGGCCATGTACATGATAGGGAAGGTTGATGAAGCGCGAAAAGATGACGCTTAAGGTGCTCCTGCCCGGCGAGAAGCTCGTCGAGGCGGAGGTGGCAAAGGTGGTCGCCGAGACCGGTGGCGGCTCCTTCTGCCTGCTTCCTCGGCACGTGGATTTCGCCGCTTCGCTCCCTCCGGGGATACTCTACTTCGAGCCCGGGGAGGGAGAAGGGGAATACATGGCCCTGGACGAGGGGGTCCTGGTCAAGGCCGGGGGCGAGGTCCTCGTCGCCGCGAGGGACGCCGTCCGCGGCGTCCCCCTCGGCGAGCTCAGGGATACCGTGGAAAAGCGCTACAGGGTGCTGGACGAAAGGCAGAGGAGCGCGCGTTCCGCCGTGGCCCGGCTCGAGGCCGGTTTCGTAAGGAGGTTCATCGAGCTGAAGGAGGGCGGCGCGCTCTGACGGCGGCTGCGGCATGGACGAGTTCAAGGAAGAGATAGGGAAGAAGGAAAAGAGGAAGCTCAGGGCGCTCAGGAAGGGGGAGCACAGCGTATGGTTCGGCCTCGGGATGTTCGGGCTCGTGGGGTGGGCGATAGCGATTCCCACCCTCGTCGGCATAGCGATAGGCCTCTGGCTGGACGCCAGGCGGCCCGCGGAGATATCCTGGACCCTCACATTCCTGTTCGCCGGCGTAATCCTGGGGTGCCTCAACGCGTGGTACTGGGTGTCCAAGGAGAGAAAAGAGATAGAGCGGAGGGGCAGAGAAGAGTGACCCGACATGAATAGCAACCCGGTAATAATCGAGGTCATGCTGGTCGGGGCCACGGTCGCCCTGGCCATCTTGTTGAGGGGTTGGCTCCCGAAAATAAGAGTGCCCGCCCTCGCGGGGTACATCGCCCTGGGCTTCCTCATAAACCTGGGCGGCGCCCGCTGGGGGTTCTTTACGGCCGAGACTTCGGGGATCTTCGAGCTCTTCGCCCAGCTCGGGCTCATCGTCCTTCTGTTCCGCGTCGGCCTGGAGAGCAAGATCTCGGGCCTGAAATTCCAGCTCAAGAACGCAAGCCTCATCTGGTCCGCAAACATATTCTTCAGCGGGGCCCTGGGTTACGCCTTTGCGAAGTACCTGCTGGGCCTGGCACCGCTGCCAAGCCTTTTCGTCGGCACCGCCCTCACCGCCACCAGCGTGGGCGTCTCCATAGCCGCTTGGCGTGAATCGGGCGTCAAGCGCGGGGCCTCGGGGGACCTCCTCCTTGACGTAGCGGAGTTGGACGACATATCCGGCGTGTTGCTGATGTCGGTGCTTTTCGCCGTCGCTCCGGTTATAAGGGCGGGAGACGACGGCCTGCTGCTTGTGACGGCAGGGAAGACCGCCGGCGGGCTGCTTCTCAAGGCGCTCCTGTTCGGCGCCCTGTGCATACTTTTTGCGAAGTACCTGGAAAAGCCGATACTCGATTATTTCAGGGGGAAGGAGCGCGCACCGGAGCCCATGCTTGTGCTGTCGGGAATAGGGTTCATGATAGCGGCCGTGGCGGGCTGGCTCGGGTTCTCCCTCGCCGTCGGGGCGCTTTTCGCGGGCCTCGTCTTCAGCCGCGACCCGAGGTCCCTGAAGATCGACAGGTCCTTCGGGGCCATATACGAGATGTTCATGCCCTTTTTCTTCGTGGGCATAGGGCTCAAGGTGGAGCTTGGCTCGGTGGCGGCGGGCCTCGGGCTGGGGGCCGCAATCCTCGTGGTCGCTGTTTTGGGAAAGCTCCTCGGCACGGTGCTCCCCGCCGTCTTCACCAGCGGATGGACCGTCGCCCTGCTCCTGGGCGTGAGCATGGTGCCGAGGGCGGAAATAGCTCTTGTCATAATGCAGCAGGGACTCGACCTGGGCGGCTGGGCCGTTTCTCCGGAGGTATACTCCTCGATGGTCTTCGTGTCCATCGCAACCTGTATTCTGGCCCCCCTGGTGCTCCAGAACCTCCTCAGGATGTCGGCCGGGGAAGGCGGGGCCGCGTCATGATTCCAGGGCTTGTCGTCGCGTTAGTTGTGGGGGCGGCATTGGGGGCCGCCAATTATCTGGTCCTCTGGCTCACTGTGAAGAGGCTCGCGGCCGCCCGGAGCCCGGCGCTGTTGGCCACGGCGAGCTTTCTTCTTCGGACGGCGGCCGTGGTGCTGGGATTTTACGCGGCGACAAAGGGCGACCCGGCGAGGCTTGCCGCCTGCGTCGCGGGCTTCGTGCTCGTGAGGGCGATAGCCGTGAGGCGCGCCGCGCCGGCGGGCACCGCCGCGGGAGGGACACGGTGAACATAAGCCCGGACAGCGTTGTGCTCTGGCAGGTGGGGCCCTTTGCGGTCAACGCCACCATAGCGTTCACCTGGGCGATAATGGCGCTACTGACGGCGGGGTCCTGGGCGGTGACCAGGAGGCTTTCCACGGGGACGGAGATGTCCCGCTGGCAGAACGCCGTGGAGGTGCTCGTATCCGGCATGACGGGGCAGATAAGGGAGGTGAGCCGCCAGAACCCCGAGAGGTACCTGCCCCTGGTGGGCACCCTCTTCGTGTTCATCGTGGTGTCAAACCTCCTGGCGGTCGTACCCGGTTATCAGCCGCCCACGGGCTCTCTTTCCACCACCTCGGCCCTCGCCATCTGCGTCTTCGTCGCCGTGCCCTATTACGGCGTGCGGGAAAGGGGCCTGGCCGGGTACCTGAAACTCTACGTCAAGCCGACGCCGCTGATGCTGCCTTTCAATATCGTCGGAGAGATATCGCGCACCTTTGCCCTCGCGGTCCGGCTTTTCGGCAACATCATGAGCGGCAAGATGATAGGAGCCATCCTGCTCCTGGTCGTGCCGCTCCTGTTCCCCGTGGTTATGCAGGTCCTGGGCCTCCTGATAGGCCTTATACAGGCCTACATCTTCGCCGTGCTGGCCATGGTCTACATAGCCTCGGGAACGAGGGCGCACCAGTTGAAGGAAAGGGAAGAGGGAGATGCACCCAGGGAAGAAGACGAAGAGAAGGAAGGGGGATAGATACATGGACAGCGTATCGTTGGTGGCAATGGCATCGATAATCACCGCGGGCATTACGATAGGCATAGGCTCCATCGGCCCGGCGCTGGGCGAAGGGCGGGCCGTGGCTCAGGCCCTGAGCTCCATCGCGCAGCAGCCCGACGAGACGAGCACGATAACGAGGACGCTTTTCGTCAGCCTCGCCATGATAGAGTCCACGGCCATCTACTGCTTCGTGGTCTCGATGATACTGATATTCGCGAACCCGTTCTGGGAATACGTGGTGCGGAAGGCCGGAGGATAGGCGATGCTTGTCGACTGGTTCACGACGGCGGCCCAGATAGTGAACTTCCTGGTGCTAATGTACCTCCTCAAGAGGTTCCTCTACGGGCCCGTCATACGCGCTATGGACGCCAGGGAGGAGAAGATAGCCTCCAGGCTCGAGGAGGCCGGGCGGAAGAAGGCCGAGGCCGAGAGCGAGGCCGAGGACTACAGGAAGAAGGGCCGCGAGATCGAGGCGAGGCGCGAGGGCCTCGTCGAGAAGGCGCGCGAGGAGGCCGAGTCCACGAGGAAGGAGCTGGCCGAGAAGGCCCGCCGGGAGGTGGACGAGCTAAGGGACAACTGGCTCAGGGCCCTCGAGCAGGGGAAGAGGGCCTTCCTCGAGGACCTGAGAACGAGGACCACGGAGCACGTCTACGAGACGGCGCGCAAGGCCCTGGCGGACCTGTCCACGGCGGAGCTCGAGGAGCACATGGCCGACGTCTTCGTAGGCAGGCTCAAGGAGCTGGGTTCCGGCGCCCTGAAAGAAATCAGGGAGTCCCTCGAGAAAGCCGGCGCGCGCGTCGTGGTGTCGAGCGCCTTCGAGCTCCCGCCGGGCAAGCGCCAGCACATCACGCGCGAGATACATTCCTCCATCAAGGATGGCGTGGACGTGGAGTACGAGACCGAGCCCGGCCTCCTCGCCGGCTTGGAGCTCAAGACGCCGGGGCAGGTCGTGGCGTGGAACCTCGGCGAGTACCTGAAGGCCTTGGAGGAGGAAGTGTCGGAGATCATCTCCGAGGAAACGGAAAAGGCCGGAAAGTGAAAAACGAGGAGCTGCATCGCGTCATCGAAGAGGCCTTCGGGGCCATCGGCAGGGGCCTTAGGGAGCACGAGGCCGAACTCGAGGCCTACGAGGTGGGCGTGGTCAAGTCCGTGGGCCGGGGGGTCGCCCGCGTGGGGGGCCTCTCCGGCGTGCAGTCGGAGGAGCTCGTGGCCTTCCCCGGCGGCTCCCTGGGCATCGCCTTCAACCTCGACCCCGAAGAGGTCGGCGTTATCATGCTCGGCGAGGGCGAAGAGACGGGCTCGGGAAGCGAGGTGAGGCGCACCGGGCGGGTCGTCGGCGTGCCCGTGGGAGACGCCCTTCTGGGCCGGGTGGTGGGCTCCTTGGGCGACCCCCTCGACGAGCGGGGACCCGTCAAGAGCAGCAAGTACCGCCCCGTCGAGCGCGACGCCCCGGCCATCATGGACCGCGCGCCCGTGACCGTGCCCCTCCAGACGGGCCTCAAGGTCGTGGACGCCCTGATACCCATAGGCAGGGGGCAGAGGGAGCTCATACTCGGAGACCGGCAGACCGGAAAGAGCGCCGTGGCCCTCGACACCATAATCAACCAGAGAGACAAGGGGATCGTCTGCGTGTACTGCTCCATCGGCCAGAGGAGCTCGGCGGTGGCGAAGCTGATAGACGACCTCCGGGAGCACGGCGCCTCGGAGCACACCGTGGTCGTGATGGCCTCCGGGGAATCCACGCCGGCCATGAAGTTCATCGCCCCCTACGCGGCCACCACCATGGCCGAGCATTTCATGGAGCGGGGCGAAGACGTCCTCATCGTCTACGACGACCTGACGCAGCATGCCAGGGCCTATAGGGAGCTTTCCCTCCTCCTGGGGCGACCGCCGGGCAGGGAGGCCTACCCGGGAGACATTTTCTACATCCATTCGCGCCTCCTCGAGCGGGCCACTCACCTGAGGGAGGACCTGGGGGGCGGCTCGCTCACGGCGCTTCCCATAATCGAGACCGAGGCCCAGAACGTCTCGGCCTACATACCCACGAACCTGATATCCATCACTGACGGGCAGATATACCTCTCCCCCGACCTTCAGCAGAAAGGCGTCCTGCCCGCCGTGGACGCGGGGAAGTCCGTCTCCAGGGTGGGCGGCAAGACGCAGCTCCCGGCGTACCGGGCCGTGGCCGGAGACCTTAAGCTTTCCTACTCGCAGTTCGAGGAGCTCGAGAAGTTCGCCCGCTTCAGCACCAGGCTGGACGAGCAGACCAGGAAGACCATAGAGCGCGGAAGGAGAATCCGCGAGATACTCAAGCAGCCCCAGTACGACCCTATGCCCGTTGCGGAACAGGTGGCCGTCCTTCTCGCCGCCAACGATGGCCTCTTCGACGATATGGAAACCGGGGGAGTGGGCGGGGCTGAGGAGAAAATAAGGGAGGCCCTGAGGGAGCGGTGCGGGGACGTCTGCGAGAGGATCGAAGCCGGGAAGAAGCTCGGCGACGAGGACACGATGCAGATAATCACCGCGGCGAGAGAGGCCCTGAGGGCGGAAAGGGAGGGCGCCTGAGGTGCTCACCGAGGACGAACTGAGAAGGAAGATAGGCAGAGCCCGGGACCTTTACGACATCGTGAGGACCATGAAGTCCCTGGCCGCCGTGAACATCCGCCACTACGAGGGGGCGGTGGGGGCGGCGGCGGAGTATTTCAGGACCGTGGAGCTCGGCCTCCAGGTCGTGCTGCGGGGCGAGCCGCCCGGTTTTCTGCCGGGGGACGGCGGAAGCCGAGAGGGGCTGGGGGCCGTCGTCTTCGGCTCGGACCAGGGTCTTTGCGGGGCCTTCAACGACCGCGTGGTATCGCACGCCCTGGAGGCGATGGACGCCCGCGCGGACAGGCAGGAGAGGAGGACCCTCCTTTGCGCGGGGGAGAGGGCGGCCGTGCTCCTGGAGGCGGAGGGCCACCCCATCGAGGAGGTAATGTCGGTCCCGGACTCGCTTCACGGCATTGTGCCCCAGGTGCAGCATATCGTTATCAAGATAGAGGAGTGGCGGCGCGCGGGCCGGATAGGCTCGGTGGTGATTTTTCGGAACCGCCTCATGGCGAGGTCCGCTTTCGAACCCGTTTCATCGCAGCTCCTGCCCCTGGACAGGGATTGGCTCGAGGAGCTCAGGGCGAGGAAGTGGGAGACCAACGAGCTTCCGGTCTTCGCGATGGACAGAGACCTGCTTTTCTCCTCCCTCGTCAGCCAGTACCTTTTCGTGACGCTTTACCAGGCCTTCGCGGAGTCCATGGCCGCGGAAAACGCAAGCCGCCTCTCCTCGATGCACGCCGCGGAGAAGAACATCGAAGAGAGGCTCGACGAGTTGGGCTCCCTGTACCGCCGGCAGAGGCAGAGCTCCATAACCTCCGAGCTCCTGGACATCGTCTCCGGCTTCGAGGCCCTGCGCGGCGGCAAGAAATGAGGGACAAGGAGGCGGACATGGCCGGAATCGACAACAGGATCACGCACGTCGAGGACTACGAGCCGTACATAGGCGCCGAGGCGGTGGACAGGCTGTACCGGAAGGCGTCGAAGCTCCGGGACGTCCGCGTGGCGAACGTGAACTCCACGTTCTACGGCGGGGGCGTGGCCGAGGTGCTTTCCTCCAAGACCCTGCTTCTGAACAGCCTGGGGATAAAGACCGGCTGGAGGGCGATTCAGGGCTCCCCGGACTTCTTCAGCATAACCAAGAAGTTCCACAACGCCCTCCAGGGCGGCGAGATAAACCTCACGAAGAGGAAGATGCGCATCTACGAGGACGTGATATACGAAAACGCCGTGAGGACGCACCTCGAGCACGACATAGTGCTGATACACGACCCCCAGCCCCTCCCCATGGTCGACCACCACAGGAAGCGCGGCCCCTGGATCTGGCGCTGCCACGTGGACCTCTCGAACCCCCACAGGGAGGCCTGGGATTACCTCTCCCGGTTCATCGAGAAGTACGACGCGGTGGTGCTTAGCCTCGAGGAATACAAGCGGAAACTAAAGACGCCCCAGCTTTTCTTCCTGCCCGCCATCAACCCCTTCACCATCAAGAACCGGGAGCTTGGCGGGGAGGAGATAGACGAACGCCTCGGGCACTACGGCATCCCCACCGACCTGCCGCTGGTGGTCCAGATATCGCGCTTCGACCACTGGAAGGACCCGGAGGGCGTAATCGAGGCGTTCAAGCTCGCCCGTAAGGAGGTGGACGCCACCCTGGTGCTCCTGGGCAACGTGGCCACCGACGACCCCGAAGGGGAGAAGGTGTACGAGTCGCTCATGAGCGAAAGGGAAGACCGAATCATCATCATGAGCCGCCAGGACACCGCCCTCGTTAACGCCCTCCAGAGAAAGGCGGCGGTGGTGCTTCAGAAATCGCTCCGCGAGGGCTTCGGCCTCACCGTGGCCGAGGCGATGTGGAAAGGGGCGGCTGTAATAGGGGGAAACGTGGGCGGCATCCGCCGCCAGATAGAGGACGGGGAAAACGGGTTCCTGGTCTCCTCCGTCGAGGAGGCCGCAGAGAGGATAGCCAGGCTGCTCAAGGACGGGAAGCTGAGGGAGGAAATGGGCCGGAAGGCCAGGAAGACAGTGGAAGAGCGGTTCCTGCTCACCCGCCTCGTCGAGCAGTACCTGGACCTCTTCGGCTCCTTCGAGGCCGACTTCAGGCTTAGGGGCAGGTAGGAATGAGGTGACTTTCGCACACGGGCCGAACCTGTCCGGCTGAAGTCTGAACAATAAAAAATGGTGCCGAAGGCGGGATTCGAACCCGCATGGGTTGCCCCACACGGCCCTCAACCGTGCGTGTCTACCAGGTTCCACCACTTCGGCTAAGTTAGATATTACTATAAAAAACGCGGACGGTTCAACCGCGGCGGCGCCCGCCGCGCTTAAATAACCGCTCCATGCCCCGCCCGAACTCCCGCGCCCCGCCCCGCGAGGGGTGCCGCACGTAGGCCGCCTCAAGCCCCAGCATCCCCAGGGCGCCCTCGGCCTTCCGGCCCACGGCGACGAGGGTGCGGGGCCCGAGCCTCTCCACGATGGCCTCGAGTATGGGGGCGCACCTTTCGAGCTCCTCCACCGTGGGCGTGCGGATAGAGAGGGGCTCGCCCCTCCTGTGGGGGTGGAAGGGCACGGAGTTCACCAGGAGGAACTCCCCCAGGTGCGGGAACATCTCCTTCCAGAATATGACGCCCGATTTCTCCTGGTAGGGCGGCTCGTGGGTGCTCGACTTCCTGCCCCCGAAGGGGAAGGCCCCCTCCTCGAGCATCCGCTCTCCGGTGAAGGGGAGGCCCGAAAACCTGCAGCCCCAGGGCCCGGGGGCCTCGCCCACCACGAGGGCGCGGGGCCTCCGCCCGAAGCTCGACAGGTAGCCCCTGAGGTTACTGCGCCTGATCTCCTGAGCCCCCGGAAGGTCCAGCCCCTCCACGCGGTCGCGGTACTGGTTGAAGAGCACCTCCGTGGAGGGCACGGTGAAGACGTCACTTCTGAAGACCTCCCAGATGTCCTTTAAGAGCATGGCTTAAGGATACGTTATCTTTCCGAGCACCGCTGAGCGCGAGGCGCCCGTGGCCCGGGGGATGCTCGAGGGCCTGCCCCTCAGCGTTTCCTTGGCAAGCACGGCGAAGCTCAGGGCCTCCTTGGCCTCGGCGGGCACGCCGAAGTCGTCCACGCTCCTCACCCGGAGGGGGGAGAGGGCCTCCCTGAGGAGGGCTACCAGGTGGGCGTTCCGCGCGCCCCCGCCCGAGAGTATCACCTCTCTTATCCCGTGCTCCGGGAAGACGAAGCGCTCGTAGGCGTCCTTTATGGAGAGCGCCGTGAGGTGCGTGAACGTGGCCACCAGGTCCTCGGGCCGGATTTTCGGGTAGTGCTTGAGTATCTTCTGGAGCATCCCCGTTCCGAAGAGCTCCCGGCCCGTGGACTTGGGCGGCCTCTGCCCGAAGTAGCGGTGCCCCCGGAGCCGCTTAAGAAGGCCGGCGTCTGCCCTGCCCCCCGCCGCTGTTTTCCCGCCCCTGTCGAGGGGCTTTCCGAAGAGGGCCCGCATGGCCTCGTCGATTAGGCACGCCCCCGGGCCGGTGTCGAAGGCGAAGACGCCCTCGAGGTCGGGGGTGACCACCGTGACGTTTGCGATGCCGCCTATGTTCTGCACGCAGCAGGTGGCCCTGCGCTTAAAGAGCACGTGGTCGGCGAAGGGGACAAGCGGCGCGCCGTGGCCCCCCAGGGCCATGTCGGCCGTGCGGAAGTCCGAGACCACCTTGATGCCCGTCCTCTGGGCGATGACTGCGGGCTCGCCTATTTGGAGCGTCGAGCCCGGCCTCCGGCCCCTGGGGGGGATGTGGCATATGGTCTGGCCGTGGCTTGCTATGGCATCCACCGCCGGGGGCTCGGCGCCCGCCTCCTTTAGGCAGCGGAGGGCGGCGCGGGCGAAGACCTCGCCCAGGGCGAAGTTCAGGCGGCAGACCTCCTCGGCCGTGCCGCCGAAGGCGGAGCGGACGCTTTCCCTGAGGGATTTCGAATAGGGAGTCCGCGTGTGCCCGAGGAGCCTGGGTATCTTGCCGGAGAAGCCCACGAGGGCCGCGTCCACCCCGTCGTGCGAGGTGCCCGACATGAGGCCCAGGATGAGGCGGCCCCTCATGAAATGAGCTGCTTGTTGACCGAGACGGGCACCTTCTTCTTCACCCCGTTGAGGAACGACTCGAGGGCCGCTTCCTTCTTGGACTCAAGAAGGGTCTCGCGAAGGGACTTGTAGATTTCCCCGCTGCCCTCGAGCCCCTTGACGTCCGAGGGCGTAAGCTCCACGGTCTCCTCGACGAGGCGGCGCATCTTGTCGAGCAACAGCTCCCGGCGCTTCAGGCCCTCGTACTGGGAGGCCGTCATCCTGTAGATGTTCAGGGAGTTCCGGTAGACCTCCTTGTCGAAGGCCCCTCCCCGCATGAAGGCGGGGTCGTTCACTATCGCCTCCTCGAGCTCCTCGTCGCTCACCGTCATGCCGGCCTCGAGGGCCGCCGCGAGAAGCAGGCGCTCGTCTATCATGTTCTTCAGGACCGCGTCCTTCAGGCCCATCTCCTCGGCGTCGAACTCCGAGCCGTAGACGTCCCTGTAGAGGGAGGCCGTGTTCTCGTAGGTCCTCCAGTACTCCTCCAGCGTGATAGTAACGTCCCCTATCTGGGCCAGCGGCACGGCGGCGGAGTTCTGGTCCACGGTGCCCGTCCCCCAGAAGATGAAGCTCAGGATGACGATGACGAACAGCGCATAGAAGTACTTTGCGTGCTTGCGCATGTGTTTGAGCATCAGTATTTCTCCTTCAAGTAGTCTTCGAGTATTTTACCGTGATCGAAGGCCATCCCGCCAGGCAGGGCGTCCCTGGGAAAGGCCCTTGCCTCTTTCGCGTCGTCGCCCCCCCGGGGGGTGCCCGTCGCCCTGGCCGCGAAGACCGTGCTCACGGTGTGCCCCCTGGGGTCCCGGCGGGGGTCGGAGTAGGTGTGGAACTGCCTGAGGCCCTCCACGTCGAGGCCCGTCTCTTCCCTGGCCTCCCTCGCCGCCGCCTCCTCGAGGGTCTCGCCGTAGTCCACGAAGCCGCCGGGCAGGGCCCAGCCGTGGGGCGGGTATTTCCTCTCCACCAGCACGATGCCCCCCTCGGTCTCGATTATGACGTCCACGGTTAGCCGGGGGCTTTTCACTGCGCGTCCGGGGGCTTGAGGTCTATTTCCCTTTCAGGCTGGATGGTTGATACGGCGTGCTTGTAGATGAGCTGCTGGGAGGTCTCCTTGAGGAGTATGACGAAGTTGTCGAACCCCTTGATGACTCCCTTGAGCCTGACCCCGTTTGTCAGGTACATCAGCACCGGAACCCTTTCCTTCCTCAACTGGTTGAGGAAGGTGTCCTGAAGGTTTTGCGTCTTGCTGTTGTGCATGGCCTGCGCCCCCGGTTTTCTTTTTACGATATAGGATTTCTCTAAATAAATCAAGGACAATCGCCAAGAGGCCGGCCGCCGGCCCCCGTGCTCCGGCCCGGCGGCCCTGGCCTATGATTTTCATAAGAAATTTTTATGGATTCCGGTTCATTTTCTTTTCTTAAATCATATATAATAGGCAGGTTGTAAACCGTGGCTACCATGCCATCGGGCTTGACTTGGGAGGAGAAAAAAGCACACAGAGGGGAGGTACGATGGTTAGGTACGTATTGATTCTGCTAACGGCCGGATTGTTCTTGGCCGCTTTCCCGGTTCCCTTGGCCGGGGCCGCGTCTTCCGACTGCCTTATCTGCCACGGCGCGATGGAGGGAAAGATGGAGGGCAGGAAAGGGGTCGTAGAGGTCCACGTGGACGCGGAGCGTTTCGTGGACTCGGTGCACGGCGCCCTGGACTGCACCTCCTGCCACATCGGCTACGCAAGCGGCCCCCATTCGGCCACGGCCCCGGTTCCCCCGGAGCTGGCCGAGGTCGCCGGAAAGCTGGAGGTGAAGGGGGCCTCAGACCCCGTCGCCCTGTCCGCCTGCTCGCAGTGCCATCCGGGGGTCTTCGAAGAGGCCGTGGAGAGCGTGCACGGCGAAAACATCTTCGTCAAGAAGCAGCCCGACGGGGCCTTTTGCCTTGACTGCCACGGCTCCCCGCACTACATATTCCCCAAGACCAACCCCGAAAGCGCGGTCAACTTCGCGAACATCGTCGACACCTGCGGCGCCTGCCACGCCGACGAGGCCATGAGGGAGAAGTACGGCATCCACGAGGACACCGTGGCGATGTACAAGGCCAGCTTCCACGGGAAGAAGTACATCCTGGGCCACAGGAAGGTGCCGGTCTGCGACGACTGCCACGGCCCCCACGGCATCACGGAGTGGAACGCCCCGGGCTCTCCGGTCGTCGGCGAGGGCAAGATAGAAACCTGCGGCAAGTGCCACGCCGGGGCCACGGCCAAGTTCGCCGCCGCGCCGGCCCACTCCCACGTGGGCAAGGACAACCCCATACCTTACTACGCCGCCAAGGGCCTCACGGCGCTGGTCATAGGCA